>JAUWLK010000113.1 GCA_030613745.1 Flavobacteriaceae bacterium
AAGTTAAATTTCCAAACTTCATTACTTAACATTCTCTCTTTCCTTCTGTATGGGTTAATTTTTTGTCCATTAAAAACATAAAAATCATCTCCATCCAAAATATACATCCCACCATAAGAACCTTCAGGAATACTTTTTGAATTTATAGGATCAACCACCTCCCATTCTTTGGTCTTATCGTCAAAGTAGGTAAAAAAATTGCGATTAGACCAAAAACCATATCCACCATACTTATATATTTTGGATTTATATGCAAATACAATCGAACCATGCTGCATCAAATGATTAAAGGAACGATCTATTCTTTTTATAGTGTCATTCTTTAAAATAGAAACCATACCTCCTGCATTACTAACAAAATAGTTTACATTATCAATAATCATAGGATATAATAAATTACCATCAGCAAATAATTTAAAAGACTTTCTTTCAAATGTTTTCAAATCTATTTTCTCATAATGATCCTGATAATATAGAAGATATTGATTATTTACACTATCAATTACTGCCCCTTTCAAAGAATTAGGCTTTTCAATTAAAATTCTTTGCGAATAACAATTTAAGCTAACTAAAAAGAATAAAAATAATAATCTCATTATAATGCGATAATATATTTATACCAAATATAATGATTATTTTTGTAGTTATTGATAATAAAAAAAATGAAGAAAAAAATTTTATTATTAAACCAAATCCTTTTCCATTCATGAGTGTAGATGATAAAAATATGAATGATTTTCTTGAACAGGTTGCTAATACACTTGAGAAAAATACATTAGAAAAGAAAAGTTTAAAAGAAATTGAAAGCATCCCTTTAAGTCAAAATGAATGTGTATATGTAGTTGATTTTAATCAAAATAAACTTGTATTTAATAAAGGATTTTATAATCTTTTAGGTTATGATGACAAAGAAATTTCTATAGATTTTATTGAAAATCTTTTTCATCCTGATGATGTTGAATTAGCGAATCGAATTATAAAAGCATCCATTTTATACTGTTTAGATCACCCTGAAAATAGTTCTAATAATATGTTGTTTATTTCTTTTAGGTTAAGAAAAAAAGATGGCACCTATATCAAAATTTTAAGTCAATCTTCTATCTATGATTTTGATAATACTGGTAGAATGACAAGTACTTTAATTAGGTTTACAGATATCTCTTTTATTGACAATACAAAAAATGTAAACTGGGATTTTCGAGCAAATAATTTAAATAAGAAAGCTTTTAAAGAACATATTTATAAGGTATATCAAAATATTTTTACAGGAAGAGAAATTGAAATAATTACTGAAATTGAAAAAGGACTTACCAACAAAAAAATAGCAGAGAATTTAAAAATAAGTGAGCATACTATTGCTACACACAGAAAGCATATTTTAAAAAAGGCAAATTGTCATAATTCTGAAGATTTAATGATTTTCTGTAGAGGGAAAGGTATTATTTAAAACAAATCTAAATAAACAAATATACCTTTATAGGGTATTGTACAGCAAATTATTACATTATAAATTTGATTGTTGAAATTAAATTGAAATTGCTTTGAAAATATTCTTAATAGGTTTAATACTCTTTAAGTATCTTTTAAGCTATTTCCTCTAATTTTTTATAGTTCTTATATTTTATATCCCCTCATAGCATTGATTAATGTTAAATGATATGGGTATAAGAACTTTTTATAAACTTAAAAAAAAGGCTGTTCTACAGGACAGTCTCTTTTTTGTCATTTAATTATAATCAAGTAATAAAAATATAACTAAGTTCAATTGTTTTTATATATTTATCCTTTACATTAATTTATTTGTAATTTCTTATGAATGACTACGGTTTCCTATCAATTTTACCACCGGTAATAGCAATTATTTTAGCATTAAAAACAAAACAAGTATATATCGCCTTACTTTTTGGTATTTGGTTTGCTTGGATTATTATGAGTGACTGGAATTTTTTAACCGGAACTTTAGCAACTATCGAAGGATTAGTCAACGTTTTTAAAGATCCTGGGAAAACTCGAACAATTATGTTTAGTGCTTTAGTTGGGGCTCTTTTATTATTTATTCAATATTCAAAGGGTGTTGAAGGTTTTGTAAATAAATTAAATGTTTTAATTTCCTATTTCGAAAAAAAACAAGCAGGATACAGTAGAGTTGTCATACAGCTTTTAGCCTTAATAACTGGAATAGTACTATTTGTTGAAACAAGTATTAGCTCATTAACAGTTGGTACATTGTACAGACCTGTATTTGATAAACTAAAAATTCCGAGAGAAAAACTAGCTTATATTGCCGATTCCAGTTCAGCTCCATCATCCATATTAATTCCTATGAATGCTTGGGGTGCTTTTATTATGGGTTTATTACTTACCTATGGTATTGAAAACCCGTTTTCAACATTATTGTCTTCAATAAAATATAACTTTTATCCTATTATAGCTATTCTATTGGTATTTATTATTATCGTATTCAAAAAAGATTTTGGCCCTATGGCAAAAGCCGAAAAAAGGACTAAAGAAACCGGTAAGGTTTTAAGTGATGATGCCAAACCAATGATATCTGAAACTATCACATCATACGAACCAAAAAAAGGCATCAAGGCAAAATCTTATAATATGGTGGTTCCTTTGGCAACTATGGTGCTTATGATGCCTATAAATTTGGCTTATACAGGATGGGATAAAGTTGAAAATTACAATTCTTTTACAGATCATTTATTCCAAGCAATTGGAGTTGGTTCAGGTTCTTCAGCGGTATTATATTCGGTTATATCTTCATTATTTGTAGCTATGATCTTATATCGTTCTCAAGGGATTATGAGAACCAAAGAAATGGTAGATCTGATCTTAAAAGGGATAAGTGAGTTAATGCCATTGGCCCTATTGATGCTATTAGCGTTTGCAATAAGTGATGCTTGTAATCAATTAGGAACTGGAGTATTTGTCGCCAATTGGTCAAAAGATTGGTTATCGCCTGAATTTTTACCTGCTGTTGTATTTGTAATTAGCTCATTTATTGCATTTTCTACAGGAACCTCTTGGGGTACTTTTGCTATTATGTTGGCAATTTCAATTCCAATGGCAAATACTCATGGCTCAGATCTAACTTTAGTTATTGCTGCAACCTTAGGTGGTGGTATTTTTGGCGATCATTGTTCTCCAATTTCCGACACATCCATAATTTCATCAATGGCTTCGGCTAGTGATCATATTGATCATGTTAGAACACAATTACCTTATGCATTAATTGGAGGTGTAATTACAACAATTCTTTATTTAATATTAGGCTTTGCAATGCATAGTTAGTAATTCTAATAAAATTATTTTAGCTTCACCATTTACTAAACAAATGGTATTACCTTTGTATTTCAATTTTTTTAGTAAAAAACAATAAATATAAACACATGAAACACAAAGCTGGTTTTGTTAATATTATCGGAAATCCAAATGTTGGTAAATCAACTTTAATGAATGCATTCGTTGGTGAACGATTATCAATTATAACTTCAAAAGCACAAACTACTCGACATAGAATTTTAGGTATAGTAAACGGTGATGATTTTCAAATTCTATTTTCTGATACACCTGGTATTATCAGACCTGCTTATGAGTTACAAAAATCAATGATGGATTTTGTTAAATCAGCTTTTAAAGATGCTGATATTTTAATTTATATGGTTGAAATTGGAGAAAAAGAATTAAAAGATGAAGAGTTTTTTCAGAAAATTAAAAATTCCAAAGTACCTGTTTTTTTGCTGATTAATAAAATTGACAAATCAACACAAGAAGAAGTTGAAGAAAAAATTAATTATTGGAAAGAAAAGGTTCCTAATGCAATAGTTTATCCTATTTCTGCACTTGAAAATTTTAATGTTCAAAATGTTTTAGAAAAAATTATTGAAGTTTTACCAGAATCACCTCCTTTTTATCCCAAAGATCAATTAACTGATAAACCTGAACGTTTTTTTGTAAATGAAGCTATTCGAGAAAAAATATTAATGCATTATAAAAAGGAAATTCCTTATGCTGTTGAAATTGAAACAGAGGAGTTTTTTGAAGATGATAAAATCATCAAAATTCGTTCAGTAATCATGGTAGAACGCGAAACTCAAAAAGGTATTATTATAGGCCATAAAGGCTCTGCACTTAAACGTGTAGGCACAGAAGCGCGTAAAGATTTAGAGAAGTTCTTCGATAAAAAAATTTATTTAGAACTCTATGTGAAAGTAAATAAAAACTGGCGTAGTGATAAAAAACAACTTCGGAGATTTGGGTATAAAGAATAGATTTAGCAAGGGTATATGGTAAAAAATTATTTTGAACACATTGCCAAATCTAAAATTTTTCAGAAAAAGCTACAATCCTAATAATTCTTTACCTTCTTGACTAACCAAAGCCGTTGTCCAAGGTGGGTCAAAAACTACCTCAACATTTATAATAAAACCTGCATGTTTTTGTTTAATTGCCTCTTTTACACTATTAACGATAGTTTCTCCAAGCGGACAAGAAGGGGTTGAAAATGTCATTTCAACATCAATTTTTTTATCACCATCGTAAGTAATATCATAAATCAATCCCAAATCAACTATATTGATCTCAATTTCAGGATCCATTACATTTTTTAATAAATCTAATACTTCCAATTCAAAAATTGTTATTTCTTCTTTAGTCATTTTTTTCTATTATTTTTACTTTATGAAAAATCATCTTAAATACATTTATATTATATAATACTGCTACCATCAACAATAAATAACTTCCTATTCTAATCAACCAGATATTATTAAAAAATATCCCTAAAATCATAAAAGAAAGAAAAAGTAAATAAATATAAAAATGAATATTTGCTATTTTTTCTGAATACAATTCCCTTGGCATAGGAGTTTTGGTTTTTCCAACCAAGTTTGTATACTTATCTAACCAAATTACAAATGGTAAAGTTTTATATGTTTGACCAAGAATAAGTGTTGTAATAAATCCAAAAATTATAGAAAAACCATATAAAGTAATTACCCTGTTAATTAATTTTTGTTCTATACCAAATCCTAATGTTATAATCAAACTCATCACAATAGGTGAAAAAACACTTATCATTGATAACATGGTAGGTTTCATGCCAATATCTAGCTTTTTACGCATTCTTTTTTTATACGAATCGTACACAAATGATAAAAAGAATGAAATTCCTATAACAATAAAAAGCCAAAAAAGTATATCAATAGAATTTTGGTGAATAAAAAACCAATTTATAGATAATGCTACTAAACCTGAGTTAATAAAATAAAATGCATATTTTAATTTTTTATCATTAAGCTCATGTGATACCAAAAACATGGGTATTAGTGTAGATCCTACACCAATAATTAAAAGCAAAAACCAACCAATCAACCCTATAGTTGCATGAATTTTTAAATAATGCAAATGTATTTCAGATAAAAAATAATATTTAAAATTTAATGCTATTAAAGTTCCTATCAACTCAGTAATTGCCAACCAGAATACGGCAGTGATAATAAATTTTGATGAACTATTTTTTAATTTTGAATTTTTATAGGACAGGAATATATTAATAATAAAAAGCAATAGCGAAATAAACATCAATATTGATGCATAAATAAGTAAGCTGGTATATGCACCTATCCAAAAGGTGTATGTCAAAAATAAAATGCTCAGTCCTGATAACCAAAAAGTAAATTTTGCTAGTTTTTCACTATACAATGACGTTTCAAAAACTACCGGAATTAACTGGTATAATGCTCCAAAAACAATCATAACTGCCCAACCCAATACCGCCATATGAGTAATAGCAATAATTTTATTGTTAAAATAAGATTCTAACAAGTTGCTATCGGCTAAAATTATCATAATCGATAAAACAAAAAGTGCTAAAGATCCAAAAATAAAATGGGGTTTTACAACACTTGCATCTGGTGCATTATTAGAGTTTAAAGTGCTCATTTACTTTTAATTATCTTTATATATTAATAATTTTGTATGATTGCAATCTATCTCTTTATATAAGATCTCAAAATTTCTCTGCTCCAATTCAGGTAATAAAAACTGTGGTATCTTTTTATGATCAACATACAAAGCTTCCCCTTTTTTTAAGGTTTCTATTTCTTTTAAAATTTGTACCATTGGCTCAGGCATTTCTAATTGCCTAACATCAATTCTTTTATAATTATCACCAATATTAGCCAATTGATCATCAAAATTCTTCTTACTTTTTTTAACAACTTCTTCTATTTCATTATCAACCCATTTAGATTTATCCATTTTAAAAAAAGTATTAACTACTCCCTCTTCCGGTCTTTCTGTCCACGATACATAACCTTTTGATTGCAATTTTCTAATTAAAGGAATTGGTTCAAATGAGTTTATAATTTTCAAAGTTTGATCATCTTCCAAAATTTTTATTTCTTTCATAATAATATTGAAAGGGTCTTCACCTGAATCAAGTGATGGGCGAACATCTAGGGTTACTAAATTTTGTATATATTTTAATTGAGTAGATTCTTTCAAATTTGCCTTTTTAGTTGCTGTATTTGTAATTATTTTATCTTCACTTTCATATTCAAAACCTATTTCTTTTAATTTATCAATCAAAATTTCAATATTTACACCACCAACCTTTGCTGCGTCAGCAATTGTAACTCTTGGTGCTAATACTTTACGTAAAATGGGATTCTTTAACTTTAAGAAATTTTTATTTACAGTGGCAATTACATCTATTGTTTCTTTATTTTCTTTGATTAAAGTTGAAATTCTTGTATTTCTATTAATCTTCATTTTTAAAATTTTAATAATTGTGGGTACAAAATTAAAAATTATAAAGGTGTTAACATAATTTAGAATGAATTTAAATAGAGAAAAGTAACAGAAGTATCATAAAAGACAGAATTATCTCTTATAAAGAGACAAATTGGATATCAATAAGTAACAAAAAGTATATTTTATAATTGAAAACTAAAACTGTTATTATTTATCTAAGTTATTGTGAGCATTTAAAGCTTCGTCCTTAGGATCAGAACCATATTGATTTTCACCAATAATACCAGGTGTTACTGCCAAAACAAGATTATAAATAGGAATAAGTATAAACCAACCACTTTTACCAACATCATGCATTCTTCTAATTGCTACCGCAATTCCAGGAATTAGTACCACCAAACCATAAATTGTACCCAAAAGTCCATATCCAGTTTCTTCGTTGTACATTCCAAATGTTATATCTGTCAGAGACATTAAAATAGAATTTAAGAAATTAAACAGTGCAAAATACCAATATTCACTTCTTCTTGCTCTACCTGTAAAAACATTATATTTTTTTAATACTATAAGATACCAATTCATAAATTAAACTTTTCTTAAAGTATTAAAATCTGTATGGTTAAAAATACGACCATAAATATCTAAAACGGTTGTTTGAGTATAGCTTAGCATATCTTTAGTCACTATCATTTTTTGTGTGAATTCTAATGTTTTGGCATTATCTCTCATAAAAGGAGATTGAACAAAGCCCCATTCTTCACCAAGTTTTGCTGCAACATTTAAAGTAATTCTTGAGTTATTGACTTTTTTTGCATCAAATTTTCCTCCTGCCAAAACACATAATCCACGTGGTATTGTAAACGAATGCATGATGGTTTGATTTTCTTTATCCCACAACCAATATCCAACCTGATCATGAAAAGTTTCATCATTTTTCTTTCTTCTAACCGATATATGATATCTTACAATTGCTAAAACCTGTTCATCTGCATTATCAACATCACCAGCTCTTTCAAAAGTTATTGTTTCATAATAAGGACTTGTTGCATCTTCATCAGGTTCAGGAGCAAAATCTTCTCCCTTATCACCTTCCCAAGTTCCAAATAAATGATTTAATGGCCCGTAATCTGCTGTTTTTTCATTTGGCATAATAAAATATTTTTAGTGTAATTATATGTTTTACTTTTTGGTAAATCTATTTCAAATTTTATTCGTCTATGAGTTTTTTAACATCCTCTAAATCTAAACCACCATAATTACCTGAGCTCATAAACAGTAAAGCTGTATTATCTAATTTTTGAGCAAAAAGAAAATCTTTGAACTCTTTTGGGTCAGTATAAATGATCAGATCATCTCTTTGAAATGCTTTTGCAATTTGTTCTTTTGATATTGGTTTTAATTTTTTTATCTCAACTGCATGAGGTGAATAAAACACCACGGCTTCATCTGCAGCATCTAGGGCATTTTGATATAAATTTAAAAACTCAGCATTCAAACTACTATAGGTATGTAACTCTAAACAGGCTAAAACTTTTTTATCTCCAAATTGTTCTTTTACGGCATTGGTTGTTGCTTTAACTTTTGAG
>JAUWLK010000248.1 GCA_030613745.1 Flavobacteriaceae bacterium
TTTTGTTTTTAAATCATTTGCAAACTCAAGCTCCAACATTTCTTTTGCTTTAATTGCATCAACTGTACTTACTACAAATCCAATTCCTCTTTCAGATGATCCTTGAGAAATAATACTAACATTTATATTTTCTTTTCCTAAAGCTGAAAAAATCCGTGCATCAATTCCAACCGTACCCAACAAACCTCTACCTTCTAAATTTATAAGTGATACATTATTTTGTACTGTAACTGACCTAATACCTCTATTTGTTGCTTGTGATTTAATTAATGTACCTGTATTATTTTCATCAAAAGTGTTTAATAATCGTAGAGGAATATTTTTTTCTACTAAAGGTATTATAGTTTTAGCATGTAAAATGTTCGCTCCAAAATTTGCTAGTTCGTTAGCTTCTTGAAATGTTAGTTCTTCAATTTTTTGAGCATTAGAAACTAAATCTGGATTGGCAGTATAAATTCCATTTACATGTGTATAATTTTCCAACTCAGAAGCATCTAAATAATTAGCAATTAAAGAAGCTGTATAATTGCTACCATTTCTTCCTAAAGTTGTGGTTTCACCATAAATATTTGAAGCTATAAACCCTGTAATTATTTGTAATTCAACACCATTTTTAATAAAATGTTTTTTTACATTTTCTTTTGATAATTTTTGTAACGGAATTGCTTCACCAAAACTATTATCTGTTTTAATTAATTCTCTTGAATCTACAAAATTTGATCTTATACCTCTATTATTCAATAATTTAGTTATTAATCTAGCTGATAGAATTTCTCCTTTTGCTAAAACTTGGTCTTTAATTTTTTGACTATAATCACCTAATAAATTTACACCTTCAAATATTTTTTTTAATAAGAAAAACTCTTTAGTAAAATCTATTTTTTTATCAGGTACAGTCTGGTATTTCTTGAATTCATCAAAAGATTTATTATAAGGTATATCATTTCTAGCATCTTCTAAAATTTGTTCTAATAAATCAGTAGAATTTCCCCTTGCTGAGAGAACTACAGCAATTTTTTCTTGCTTATTTACTTTATCGCAAATTATATTTAAAACTCTATTCAATCCCTCTCCATTTGCTAATGATTTTCCTCCAAATTTTAAGATTTTTATTTTTTTATTCTTTAAGTTTTTAGTTGAAGATTGTTTAAATACATATTCTAATATATTTGTTAATTGATCATATTCAATTAAAAATGCATCATGACCATGTATAGATTTAATTTCACTATAACTATTTTGAACTCCAGCTTCACCTAGCAATTTTTGTGTTTCTTTATTCTCTTTTGGAACAAAAAAGAAATCAGAATCAACTCCAATTTGAATAATATTAGCTTTAATTTGACTAACAACTTCATTAAAAGATCCTCGATTACTTGTAATGTCAATTGAACTCAACAAGTGATTCATCATCTTGTAAGTTTGCAAAGTAAATCGGTTTTCTAACTTCTTACCATGATACAACAACCAACTTTCTGTATTAAAATTACCTTGTTCCTTATTTTTTGTTCGATTAAATTTTTGCTTAAATGATTCGGCTGTACGATAAAACAGCATTGCCATCATACGGGCATCGTGTACAGGTTTACTTGAGTTTGATAGTATTTGTTGCTGAGTTTTGTTATGTGCTAAAATCCAATCAGAGGCTTTCCAATCTGAGGCTACAGGTATTAAGTTTTCAATAAGATTAGGAAACAATACTGCCATTTCCCAAGCAATACCTCCTCCTAAAGAACCTCCTATTGCAACAAATAATTTTTCTATTCCAATTTCTTGGAGTCCTAAGCCAAATAACTTAGCAATATCTCTTGCAGTAAAATCCTCATAATTTTCAATAAAATTATCTAGCTTTTCATCATAACCATTTCCAGGAATATTAAAAGCAACAACTGTATAATTATTGGTATCAATTAATTTACCTAAACCTATTAATGAATTCCACCAGCCGTCTTCACCTGCAACATTTGAATTTCCCGTTAAAGCATGGTTGACTAAAACTATTGGAGCAGTATTCAATTTTTGCCCAAACAATTGATAAGATAACTCAAAATCAGGATAAAAATATCCTGTTTCAGTTGTGAAATTTTGTAGGGTAATATATTTTAAATTCTTTTTCAATTTCTTAGTTTAAATTATTCTAAATATTTTATAAATTCAATTGAATCTATTCAATATTCAATACTTGGTTACTAAAGTGTATAAGAAATTGTTATAAAAAAGCAGCCTAATTACAATGTAACTGACCTTGAGTTATCTTCCCGATTAGGTAGAATTTAGCACCTTCTTTAATGAGGTAAAGGGTTGCTAAGGCTTCACTGGGTCTAATCCCTCTGCCTTTCTTAATAACAATTTCATAAATTAAATGAACTTTTGCAAAGAAACGTATTAATTTAATTTTTTACAACAATTTCTATATAAAATTAATTATCCTGCAAAATAATTACTGTATTGCAGGATAATTTATATTATTTCAAAGCATGCTTTAAAATTTTACTAAACGCTTCTTTTAAATCATTTTTTAAATCTTCAAGATCTTCAATACCTACAGACAAACGAATTAGATCTTTGCTCACACCTGCATCAATTTGTTGTTCATCAGTTAGCTGTTGATGCGTTGTACTTGCTGGATGAATAATTAAAGATTTTGTATCGCCTATATTTGCCAATAGAGAAAAAATATTCGTATTATCAACAACTACTTTTGCTGTTTCATAGCCTCCTTTTACACCAAAAGTAACAATACCACTTTGCCCTTTTGGTAAATATTTTAAAGTATTTTGATAATTATCATAAGTTTCAAAACCAGGATAATTAACCCAACTAACGATACCTTGCTGCTTTAACCACTTTGCCAATGCTAAAGCATTTTCACTATGCTTTTTTATTCGCAATGGCAAAGTTTCTAAGCCTTGAATAATTTGAAAAGCATTAAACGGGCTCAAAGCGGCTCCATAATCTCGTAAGCCTTCTAATCTTACTTTTGCAATAAATGCTGCGTCGCCAATAGACTCACTATAAATTAAATCATGATACCCTTTTGATGGCTCAGTAAATTCAGGAAACTTACCATTAGTCCAATCAAAATTACCGGCATCAATTATTGCTCCTCCTAGAGAATTTCCTTGACCTCCAATATATTTTGTTAAAGAATAAATTACAATATTAGCACCATATTTTATCGGATTTAATAAAGACGGTGTTGCAATGGTGTTATCTACAATCAATGGAATTTTAAATTGTTTTGCTTTATCAGAAATTGCTTCAATATCTAATACATCCAATTTTGGATTACCGATAGATTCAATAAAAACAACACGTGTATTTTCTTGAAATGCTTTTGAAATATTTTCAGGGTCTTGTGCATCTACAAAAGTTGTTTTAATACCTAATCTTGGCAAAGTAACATTCAATAAATTATAGGTTCCACCATATAATGAATTGGATGCAACAATATGATCTCCAGATCGTAATAAAGTTAATAATGCTGTTGATATTGCAGCTGTACCTGAAGCAAATACTGCTGCCCCAATACCTCCATCTAAAACAGCCAATCGTTTTTCTAAAATATCATTTGTTGGATTATTTAAACGGGTATAAATAAAGCCAGGTTCTTGTAAAGAGAATAAATCGGCTGCATGCTGCGTATCATTAAAAACATACGATGTAGTTTGATAAATAGGCACTGCTCGTGTTGCTACTGTTGCATTTATATCGTGACCTGCGTGTAATGCATTTGTTGCATTTTTATTTGTTGTACTCATAATTTTTGTTTTTTAACTATTTTATATTTAAATAAAAAAAGTCCCTTTGGTTTAGATATTACCAAAGGGGCTTAAAAA
>JAUWLK010000319.1 GCA_030613745.1 Flavobacteriaceae bacterium
AACAAGGCTTCATACAAAATGCAGATTATTTAAATGTTGAAGTAAGAGTTACCGAAATAGAAAACCAATTACAATATGCAATCAGTAATGTAAAAAACGCTTCTGATTATTTGGCTTTTTTAATTGGTGAAAGTAATGAAGTTACATATAAACCTGTTGATGAATTAAACTTACAATCCATTGAATTTGATGAAAATAAGTCTTTAAATATTATGAGAAATGATATTCAGGCCATACAATTTGGGGTTGAAGCTCAAGAACAAATGTTAAAATCATCAAAAATGAGTTTTGTACCAAGAGCAAATGCATTTGCTAATTATGAGTGGAATGATAATGATGTTTTTGGTTTTTCTGCAAATAATTACCTTTTCGGATTACAATTATCGTGGGATATATTTAGTGGATATAAAAATGTAGGAAAAATTCACTATGAAAAGGCTCAACTTGAAAAAGCAAATTTGAGTAAAGATAATTATATAGCACAAAGCAAACTAGAATTAAATAAAGTCAAACGACAATTAAATGATGTTAGAAACAATGTCACTCTTTCAAAATTAGCTTTAGATCAATCTGAAGAAGCATTGAGAATTAGAACAAACAGGTATAAACAAGGACTTGAAAAAACATCAGATTTATTATTTGAAGAAACACAATTTGCGCAAAAAGAATTAAAATATTACCAAACTATTTTTGAATTTAATTATACACAAGCATACCTTAAATTTTTAACTAAAGAATAAAAAAATGAAAAGAAATAAATTTATAACAGCAGTAATTGCATTATCACTATTAATAGTTAGTTGTGGTAGTGACAATAAAACACCAGTAGCTCAAAGTATGGATCCTATTGTTGTTAAAGTAAGTAATTTACAAGCTGATAATGAGAGTCCATTTGTAACAGCAAGTGGTAAAATAGAAGCTGCAAATAGTGCGAACTTAAGTACACGAACGATGGGTTATGTAAATAAAACCTATGTAAAAGTTGGTGACAAAGTAAGAAAAGGGCAATTACTAATTTCTATCAACAATGCTGATTTACAAGCTAAACGTGCGCAAGTTAATGCAAATATTACCAAAGCAACTGCAGCATATAACATTGCTGAAAAAGATTACAATCGTTTTAAAAATTTATTTGCAGATAATAGTGCTTCACAAAAAGAAATGGATGATATAACTGCTCATTATGAGATGGCTAAAGCAGGTTTGGAAGCGGCCAATCAAATGAAAAATGAAATTGATGCACAATTTGCATATGTAGATATAAGATCACCTTTTAATGCTGTTGTTACTAATAAATTTATTGAAGTTGGTGATATGGCTAATCCAGGTGTACCATTAATTGCAGTAGAATCTCCTAATAATTTTAAAGTAACAGCTATGGTTGCTGAAAGTGATATCTCTCAAATAAAATCTGGAGCAAAAGTAAATGTACTTGTGAAATCTATCAATAAAATGATCTCTGGTAAAGTTACTGAAGTAAGTACATCTGCAAAAAATACAGGCGGACAATACTTAGTTAAAGTAGTATTAGAAAAAACGGATGCTAATATCTTATCTGGTATGTTTGCTACTGTTCAATTTCCTGTTGAAAAAAACACAAACACTATGTCAATAGTATTAGTACCAAAAACTGCAATAGTTAAAAATGGTGGTTTAAAAGGTGTTTATACAGTAAGTGAACAAAACACAGCTTTATTACGTTGGTTACGATTAGGTAAAACTTATGGTGATAAAATTGAAATACTATCTGGTTTAAATGCAGATGAACAATTTATTGTATCAGCAGACGGAAAACTATTCAACGGAGCTAAAGTAATAATTCAATAAACTAATAATCGCGTTAGGGATAGCAGCGACATCCTTTTTAATTTGTCTCACTAAGCGTAGTCGAAGTGTATCTGACAAATTAAAAAGATATAGCGAATAGCCCGTTTAAACGCCCAAATATAAAAAATATGAACGAAGGAATTTCAGGCAAAATAGCCAATGCCTTTATAGACTCTAAGCTTACGATTTTATTAATGGTAGCTCTAATGATTATTGGTATATACAGTTCTTTTTTGATACCTAGAGAAGAAGAACCACAGATAATAGTACCTATGGCTGATGTTATGGTAGCCTATCCTGGAGCTAGTCCAAAAGAAGTTGAAAACCGTGTAGTAAAACCATTAGAAAAGATTATTTCTGATATTAAAGGTGTGGAGCATGTACATTCAATGGCAATGAACGGACAAGCCATGATTATTGTACAATTCTATGTAGGTGAAGATACTGAAAACTCTTATGTAAATCTATACAATGAGTTAATGAAACACCGAGATCTGTTTGTGAATGGTATTTACGAACCTATGGTGAAAACACGTGCTATTGATGACGTACCGATGTTAGGAATTACACTTTGGAGTGAAACTTATGATGATTTTCAACTAAGGCAAATTGCTGGAGAACTTAAAAATGAAATT
>JAUWLK010000163.1 GCA_030613745.1 Flavobacteriaceae bacterium
GGTATAAACCGATTGCCCAATAGCTGCAACAGCTTTTAATTTAAAATTTGTGAATATTGGCGCTTCAACACCTATTTCTATTCCAATATTTTGTTTATCAATATCTGTTAGCACTTCTTGTACAAAAGCTGTGGTTTCAGAATTTTCAATTCCGGTTAAACCATCGGCAAAATAAAATGAAACATCTGTTTGATCTTCCAATTTTATCCAATACCCAGAAATTTTAGCTTTAATTTTTGGATGTCTTAAATTGTAACTAACATCAAAAGAAGTAACTTTTTCATCGGTTAAACCGATAACCACATCGTTGTTTTCACGCATATTTGAAAAAGAATTTTGTAATGTAGGAGGTTTAGTTAAATAAGCCGCACTAGCAGTAAAAATGTGACGACCAGTAAGTTTGTAAGTAAAACCACTTTTAAATCCATAGTTTAAGAAATTTAATGCTTCACTTTTCCCAAAAGATGCACTACTGGGATAAGAACCATTTTCATATAAACCTGTTCTTTGATAATTAGTATTTGAATAATTAACAGCAAAAAAAGCTTCTAATTTTTTTGAAAAATATTGAGTTTGTACAAAACCATTAATAATAGAAGCATCTAATATAAAATTATATTTATATCGCTCATTTGTTGTAACTAATCTATTCGGATTTTGTAAATCACTTTGAGCCTCATCTATATTATCAGCATAAACATCAACATCTAAATAATGATTTCCACTTAAAAGATCTAACATATATGCAAAATTCTCAGATTTTAATTTTTTATAACCAATGGCTGCATTTAAAGTGATTTTTTTATTGATTTTTGTTTCTAATATTGAATTGATTGTTAGTTGATTATCATCATTTCTATCTTCATATAAAGCATAAATAGAATTGCCTCCATTTGCAACAACATTTTGATTTGCAGCATATAAATCACTCCAATTTATCTGACCGTTGTTTAAAAATTCTTGTTCAGCCAAATAGGCATTTGCGTAATCTGGATTATCACTATTTCTTAAATAATAACTTGGCAATTTTTGATAATATGTTGGGTCAGGATTCACGCCTCCTCCAATAATACTTTGGTTGCTATCTCCATCATCAATAATTCTTGTTCCTCCATAATCTAATCTACTGTTTCCAACTTTTCCAAATTGATATGTTACATTGGTTTGTAGTGAAGTGTTCTTATTGATATTCCAAAAATGATTGATTTGAAAAATTGGTTCAATTGTCTTTCGTACTCGAGAATTTCTAATATTCGCCTCCTGATTTCCCCAATAAGCATTGTATTTAATATCTTTTAAATCATAAACTTCTTGTGTGTTTGGTGAAGATTTCCCTCTAATATTTGAAGCATAAATCGCAGTAAAATTAATACTGTGTTTATTACTAATTTGTTTTTCAACAGAGGCAAAAAATGAATTAGCATCGTATAAGGTTCCTTCTCTAAATCCTTCATTTGTAAATCTTCGAGAAGCAGAAAAAGTAAAAGCCCAACCGTTTTGTAAAAGTCCGCTACTATAACTCACCATCGTTCTTCCTTTATAACTTCTGTTAGATGCTGCATAAGATATTTTAATTCCTCTACGGTAAATAGAACTTCGTGTAATGATATTTGTTAGCCCGAAATACCACTAAAAGTAAAATCTGAAGGAGCAGCATTTAATATAAATTCTTGATTTCTCAATACATCATTTAAACCACCCCAATTACTCCATTGCGGCCTGCCATTATAAAATTTATTCATACTTATCCCATTGAGTAATACCTTTGAATATTCTGAACCTAGATTTCTAGGTTTAAAAAAAGTCGGACTAAATTCATATGCAACCGTTTTTGAAAAAATATCTTTTGAAGAAACTAACAACCCAGAAATAACATTAGTCTCTCCATTATCATCCTCATGTAAATCTTCTTCATTCAAACTAATAAATCCATGATCAATTTCATGATTAATTTTTTCCATCAGGCGAATAATCCCTAAATCAAGAGTTTTATTGTTTTCACTAATATTTAAATGTATTTTTTTAGTTTCATAACCATTTAAAATTATTTCTAAAATATATTCCCCTTGAGGGAAATTATTTATGATGAAAGAACCATCAAGAGCTGATTTAATGTGAATAGAAGTATTTGTAACAAAAATATTGGCGTTTTCTATGCTGTTTTCTGAAAAATTATCAATGATTTTACCAGTAACTGTACTTAATGATTGTGCATTTATCCAATGGATTGATACAATATAAAAAACGAATACAATTATATTTTTTCTCATTTGAAAATAAAATAATTAACAACATTTATTTGATGTGGTTTAACAAAAAAGGTTAACATGAAGAAAAAATTAGAATAAAATGTTAACCTTTTATTCATTATTGTATTAACATAAAAAGATTTTGTTTTTATTAATATATGAAGCTTTATATATCGTTCTTATTTTCTTTGTTTTTCATTATACTTGTCCCTCTTAATCAAAACAAAAAATATAAAATAAGAACGGTTGCTTTTTATAACGTAGAAAATTTATTCGACACCATTAATAATCCTGAAACCTTTGATGATGACTTCACAAGTAAAGGAAAATATCATTATACATCAAAAATTTATTGGGACAAAATTGAAAAATTAAGTACTGTAATTTCACAAATTGGATTTGATAAGACAAAAACCAGTCCTGCAATTATAGGTTTAGCCGAAGTAGAAAATAGAGCAGTTCTAGAAGATTTAATAAAATCAAAAAATCTTAAGAAAAAAAGATATGAAATTATTCATTTTGATTCCCCGGATAGAAGAGGAATTGATGTGGCGTTTTTATATCAACAAGAATATTTCACTCCTTTAAATCAAGAGAGTTTTGAAGTAAAACTTTGGGAAGAAACAGGAAAAAGAATTTATACTCGTAATATACTTTTAGTTAGTGGTTTATTAGATGATGAAATTATTCACATTATTGTAAATCACTGGCCATCAAGACGTGGTGGGCAAATAAAAAGTAATCCTAAAAGGGCAAAAGCAGCTTTTGTAACCCAACAAATTATTGAAAAAATTAAACTTGAAAATGAAAATGCTAAAATTTTCATTATGGGTGATTTTAATGATGATCCAACAGATTATAGTATAAAAAAAGGATTAAATAGTAGAGGAAAATTAGAAAATATAGATAAAAATACACTTTATAACCCCATGGAGCAAATGTATAAAAAAGGATTAAACACCTTAGGTTATAGAGATGGTTTAAATTTATTTGATCAAATAATAATGACTTATGATTGTATTAGTTTTGATAAAAAGTTTCAATCATACAAGTTTTACAAGGCCGGGATATTTAATCCACAATATGTCATTACACAAAAAGGCAGATATAAAGGATATCCTTTTCGAAGTTTTCAAAATAATAATTATTCAGGAGGTTACAGTGATCATTTTCCTGTATATATTTATTTGATTAAAGAAGAATAACTATTTATAAATTTTATATATTGTAATTTATTAATGGCTTAAAAATCAATTACAAAATAGCCAATAATTAAAAATATTGTCATGAAAAAACTTATCACAATCGCTTTGTTATTTATAACTATAAATTCTTTTTCTCAAGAAGTTATAAAAAAAGAAAAATCACACGAACTAAAGCTTAATGCTTTTAATATTATATTGTTTAAATCTATTGATGCTTCTTATGAGTATTTAATTAATGATGAATCTTCTGTGGGAATTTCTTTTTTAATCAATTTAAACGATGAAAACAATGATGGTCCAAATTATAATGAAACATTTGCAATAACACCTTATTACAGACATTTCTTTTCAAGCAAATATGCTTGGGGTTTTTTTGTAGAAGGTTTTGGAATGTTTAATACCCAAGAACTTGATTACTATTATTACGATAATATCAATGGAGGTTATGACAATAATGATGAAAAGACAACAAATTTTGCTTTAGGGCTCTCTTTAGGAGCAAAATTTGTTAGTGAAAAAGGATTTATTTTTGAATTTTTTGGCGGTATAGGCAGAAATTTATTTACAAGTAATAGTGATTACAATTCTGAAATTGTGCCTCGATTAGGAACTTCTTTTGGTTATCGATTCTAAAACTTAATATTTGTTGAGTATATATTTTATTTTTAAAATTCTTGTCTAATAGTTTTCTAAACAATAATTACAAAATAAGGTATAGCTAATATTTTCAATATGTCTTTAATTAATAAAGTAAATACCATTAAGGTATAATTTTTGATATCTTTAACGAAGTTAAAACCAATTAAGTTTGCTTAATTTATCAACCTTTTTAAATATGTTTCTTTTTAAAAATAAATTACTTTTTATTTTTATAATGAGCTATACAACAACCTACGCCCAAAGTGAATGGATAAATTACATTGTTAAAAAAGAAAAAGGAATGATGTCTATATCCATTGATATGGATTTAATCATTAAAAAACCAAATTATAAAAACCTCATCATAATTGGAACTGAATTTAAAGATTGTTTAAAAAACGGTTTCCCAAAAGAAGAAGGATTAGAAAAACTATATACTTTTTCCGATTCAATTAGTATAATTATAAATAATATTACTAAAAATAAATTAGTAGGAGTTATTACATATCAATGTATGGGATTTGATGTGTTTTATGTTAAAGACACTATAGATCTTCGAAAAAACTTAAATAAAACGTTAAAGGTAAACTTTAAGCAATCCCATAATTATCTTAGTATCACAAAAGACAAAAACTGGAATTATTATTACGATAATCTATATCCTGAATTTGCTACAGAAGATTTTTTTATTAACCAACAATTTTTAAGTGATTTAGTTTTCCAAGGAGATGATTTATCAGGTAAAAGAATTATTAATCATTGGATGAACTTTAAAAATGATAAAAGAAGACAAAAGTTTATTAAAATAATAAAAAAATTAGACTTTGTTATAGACTCTACAAACTATAAAAAGGAAACAAAATATGCCTATGAATTACAGGTTTCACGAAAAGATTCTATCAGTCCAAAATATATTTCTGAATTAACTCGAATACTAAAAATTCTTGTAAATTCTTCCTTTGGAAAATATGATGGTTGGGGAACAGAGGTAATAATTCAAGATTAAAACAACACCCTAACAACCTCTTCAATTTTTGAAACTTTTATAATTTCAATCTTAAAATTTTTATTTGCAATTTTATTAAACTTTGATAAAATAATTTTTTTAAAACCTAATTTCTCGGCTTCTATAATACGTTGTTCTATTCGGTTAACGGCTCTAATTTCTCCTGATAAACCAACCTCTGCAGCAAAACAAACATCTTGAGCTATTGCCACTTCTTCATTAGAAGATAAAATAGCACAAACCACCGCCAAATCAATAGCAGGATCTTCAACTTTTAGTCCGCCAGCAATATTTAAAAAAACATCTTTTGCTCCTAATCTAAAACCAGCTCTTTTTTCTAATACTGCCAAAAGCATATTTAAACGCTTAATATTATAGCCTGTAGCCGATCGTTGTGGAGTGCCATAAACAGCGGTGCTTACAAGTGCTTGTACTTCAATCATTAAAGGGCGCATGCCTTCTAAAGTTGCAGAAATTGCTGTACCTGTTAGATCAGAATCTTTTTCTGAAATCAATATTTCTGAAGGATTACTTACTTCACGTAAACCAGTATTTAACATTTCATAAATTCCTAATTCTGCCGTAGAGCCAAACCTGTTTTTTTGAGCACGAAGAATCCGATAAGTGTGGTTTCTATCGCCTTCAAATTGTAAAACCACATCAACCATGTGTTCTAAAATTTTTGGTCCGGCAATTGCGCCTTCTTTGGTAATATGACCAATTAAAACAACTGGAGTATTGGTTTCTTTGGCAAATTTTATCAACTCTGCTGCTGACTCTCTGATTTGTGAAATACTTCCAGGCGAAGCTTCAATATAATCTGTATGTAAGGTTTGTATAGAGTCAATTACTACAACATCTGGTATAACATCTTCAATAATTTTAAAGATATTTTGTGTTTTGGTTTCTGTTAAAATCAAACAATTATCATTTTCCCCTTCTAACCTTTCAGCTCTTAATTTTATTTGTGACTGGCTTTCTTCTCCAGATACATATAAAACTTTATTTTGCATTAATAAGGCAATTTGTAACAGCAAAGTTGATTTACCTATACCTGGCTCACCACCCAATAAAACTACCGAACCTTTTACCAAACCTCCACCTAAAACTCTATTTAGTTCATTATTATTTGTTGGAACTCTGTCTTCTTGAGAAGCAGAAA
>JAUWLK010000309.1 GCA_030613745.1 Flavobacteriaceae bacterium
TGGTAAAACCGATGATAAAAATTTATTATCACTAATTCAAACTTATGAGCAAAGATTAAAGCATTATATAAAGTTTGAAATTGATATTATTCCAGATATTAAAAATGCCAAAAACCTATCAGAAAAACAACAAAAAGAAAAGGAAGGAGATTTAATTTTAAAAAAAATTACACCAACCGATAATTTAATTTTGTTAGATGAAAAAGGGTATGAATTTAGATCTGTTGAATTTTCAGGATTTCTTCAAAAAAAGATGAATTCAGGTATAAAACAATTGGTTTTGGTTATTGGTGGTCCTTATGGTTTTTCAGAAAAAGTTTATCAAAAAGCATCAGGAAAAATATCATTATCAAAAATGACCTTTTCTCACCAAATGATTCGCTTGTTTGTAGTAGAGCAAATTTACAGAGCATTTACAATTTTAAAAAATGAACCTTATCATCATGAGTAGATGTAAAGTTTAAAGGAAAAAGGAAAAGGTAAAAGTGTAAAGTTTTAATCAAAAAGAATTCCTCGAGGCTTGCCTCGAGGTAACCACTGAAATGTCATCCCCGAAAAGGGGATCTAAATAATAAATTTCGGTTTTTGACATTCATGTTAAAACATGTGCTCAACTTGATTGAGTATGAAACCAGCGAAATACTCCTATGGCTTGCCTCGGAGATAGTTGGTTTCAAGAAATTTTTATTTTGAATTAAACAAAGAATAAATGACAGGATTTTTTGCAATTTTAGATGATATTGCTGCATTAATGGATGATGTTTCTATTATGGCCAAAGTAGCTGCTAAAAAAACAGCAGGAGTATTAGGTGATGATTTGGCTGTAGGAGCTGAAAAAGCATCAAGCTTCAGATCATCTAGAGAGTTACTCGTACTTTGGGTCATCACGAAAGGTTCTTTTTTTAATAAATTGATCATATTGCCATTTGCATTTTTATTAAGTGCTTTTGCTCCGCAATTTATTGTTCCTATTTTACTTATTGGTGGTGTTTACCTTAGTTTTGAAGGAGTTGAAAAAATTATCCATACATTTTTTCATAAGGAAAATGATCGTGAAGATATTCTTGAAGTGGAAAGCGAAGAAGATATTCTTAAAGCAGAAAAAGTAAAGATTAAAAATACTATTGTAACTGATTTCATTCTTTCTATTGAGATTATTATGATTGCTTTAGGTACCGTTTCAGGTGAACCTCTTATGACCCAAATAATGGTAGTTTCTATAATTGCAATTCTGGCAACTGTTGGTGTTTATGGTATTGTAGCTTTAATGGTTCGTATGGATGATACCGGATTGAAATTGATAAAACTTGCACGTGGAAAATCTAAATTTACCAAATCTGCTTTTGTTGTTACCGGTAAAGGTCTGGTTTGGTCTTTACCAAAATTGATCAAGTTACTTGCCGTTGTTGGAACTATTGCTATGTTATTAGTTGGTGGAGGAATGTTTGTTCATAATATTCACCGGGTTCATGAATTTTTCCATGTTTTACCTATTATTGTTACAGAACTTTTTATGGGATTGATAGTTGGTTTTATTGCTTATTTTTTAGTTGAATCTTTTAAAAAGGTTAAAGCTAAATTGCCCAGATAGATAAAGATGTTTTTTAATAGTATTTATTTCATTTTTAGGAAGAGCCTAATAATTCAAATATATTAAATCATCAATAAAAGCGGTGTGTTTTAAAATGAAAATTTATTTTTAAAAACAGAAAGCACTTCTAATAAAGTACGTGTTGGAATATTGGTCAATGCATTGAGTTGTGTATTTGGTTTTACTTTTAATTCTCTCATTTTAATTTGTTGATTGATAAAAAGCATTTCTAAATCAGGATAAATTGTTTTAAAAGCATCAGCAATATGGTTGATGGTAAGATTATCTTCTACCAAATCATATTTTCCTTCTTTTAACGTACTAAAAATAAGGTTAGCTAAAATATTGGCTGTTTTATCAATATGAATAAATGAACGATATTGTTCACCATTTCCATTAATTGTAATACGATTTTTAAAATTTGCGTCAAACATAAATTTATTGATCACCGAATCTAAACGCATACTTTTACTGTAACCATAGATGTTACCACAACGAATTATATAGGTTTCTATGTTTTTAGCTAATAATCTATTTACATGTTCTTCACCACGAAGCTTTGAAATTCCGTAAAATGTTTTCGGATTTGCAGCAGATTTTTCATCTACTTCATCTGATGACGCTCCGTAAACGGAAGCACTGCTTATATAAATAAATTTTTTCACTTCACTTTCTTCAACAGCGTAAACCATTTCTGCTGTTCCCCAATGATTTACCTGTTCAAAGAAATGGGCATTTTGGTCAGCAAATGGGGTAGTTACTTTTGCCGCTAAATGATAAACAACATCTATTCCTTTTAAAGTTTGTTTTAAAAGGCGTGTATCTAAAATATCACCTTGAATAAACTTTATTTTGTTACTTAGTTTATGATTTCCTATGAATAGATTGATGTTTCCACGACTTAAATTATCATAAATTATTATTCTTTTTACTTGCGGATTTTTTTCTAGTTCGTAAGTTAGTTCTGTTCCTATATATCCGGCACCACCGGTGATTAAAATGTTCATGTTAAAGTATAAAGTTAAAAGTATAAAGTTAAAAGTTTAAAGTAAAAAGTATTCATTAAATCTAATTTTATCATCTTATTTAGTCCTTATTTTTGTTGTAATTGA
>JAUWLK010000154.1 GCA_030613745.1 Flavobacteriaceae bacterium
ATTTTAACTAAAGTTGTCGCAGCAGCTATTTATGGTATTATTATTGCTTTTATATACAAACGTAAAGCAAAAAAAGCTCAAAAAAAATGAGATAAAGCATCAATTATGGGTTTTGTATAATTTGAATAAAAGAGGCTAATATTTAGCCTCTTTTTAGTTTAATCTATTTGAATTAAATTAATACTACTTTCTTTAACTATAGTATTTAAAGCTTTAACATCCATTTTAAAAATATTATATAAATCGACTAACTCTTTATCAATTTGTTTAAAGATTTCATTTTTAAAAGCCACAGCTTGATCAGTAGGTTTAAAATCACCCATTGAAGTTAACGAATTTAAATGCGCTAATTTGTTGTTTAGTTTGATAGGAAAATTTAAAGGATCTTGATTACTCTTGCTTTTTGTTTGGTACAAATTATTTTCAATTTTACTTATATCTTTAGAAATTTTAGTTGCAAAATCAATTAGCTCTTTGTTTTTTTCTTTATCTGCAATAGATTTTTTAAGTTGTTTTATTTGTGTTTTAACTTTGGTAACATTTTTTAAAGCTTTATGTATTTCGGTTAATTTATCTCT
Organism: Flavobacteriaceae bacterium; assembly: GCA_030613745.1. GTDB lineage: Bacteria > Bacteroidota > Bacteroidia > Flavobacteriales > Flavobacteriaceae > Lutimonas. Next base: position 579 of record JAUWLK010000154.1, read on the forward strand.
TATTTCTAAAATAAAATCAAATTGAGCTTGCATATCTTTTATGGATACTTCACTTCTTGGATCTTTAAGAATAGTAAATTCTTGTGATTTTATTATGTTATTTTTATTCAATTCTACAGTATAAGTTCCTGGTAATGCTTTTGGACCGCTAAGGGAAGCCCACCATAAAATCATACCTTTAACTTTTTCAGCATCAGCGTACATCATATTCCAGTTAAACTGATTGCTTCCTGGTTTTACTTTTAACTTTTCCTCTTTTTTTTCTTTATCAGGATGGTTGGTGTATTTTTTTATTAATTTTTTGTTTTTATCTAAAAAGGATAAGGTAATTGTATCCGCAGCAGCGGTATCTTTTACATAAAAATTAACAGCAACACCTCCGTAATGATTTTGGCCTTGAGTTTTGGATGTTTTACCTCTACCACCACTCATTCTATAGCTATTCATAGGTTTGTTTAAAAAGAAATCTTCTTTAATAAGATCATTGTTTAGTTGGTGTAGCGGAGTTAAATCGTCAATAATCCAAAAAGAACGCCCTTGAGTAGCTGCTATTAAATTATTGTTTTTTATTGTTAGATCAGTTATAGGAACAATAGGTAAATTTAATTGGAATTTTTCCCAGCTCTTACCATCATCAAAACTAATGTACATACCGCGTTCAGTTCCTGCATACAGCAATCCTTTTCTTTTAGGGTCTGCTCTTAAAGCTCTAGTAAAATCTTCATTACCTATACCATTGACGATAACTTTCCAAGTTTTTCCGTAATTTTCGGTTTTATAAATATAAGGTTTGTAATCACCTGATTTGTATTTGGTACCAACGATGTAAGCACCACCTTTTGTAAAAGGATCAATTTCAATACAGTTTATCATCATCCATTCTGGCATATTTTTAGGTGTAACATTTTGCCAATCTTTTCCACCATTTTTGGTAAGATATACCAAACCATCATCAGAACCTGTCCAGATAACATCTTTTTCTAAAGCAGATTCAGTTGCAGCAAAAATAGTTCCGTAGTATTCAACGCCAGTATTGTCTTTTGTTAAAGGCCCACCAGAAGCACCTAATGTTTTAGGGTCATTTCTTGTTAAATCAGGACTAATAACTTCCCATGACTGACCTTCATTTGTGCTTGTGTGTAAATGATTAGATGCCGCATATAATTTTTTAGGATTATTAGGTGAAAAGAATATTGGAAAATTCCATTGAAAACGATATTTAAAGTCTTCTGCACCATGTCCCATAGGGTCATCCGGCCAAACATTAATTGCTCTTGTTTCTTTTGTTTTATGATTTACCTTGGTTAAAAAACCACCATAACTTCCGCCGTAAACAATATCATTATTGGTTGGATCAACGGCAATATGAGCACTTTCACCACCAGCAGTGGCTTCCCAATCTTTTTCACCAATAAATCTCCCGTCAGTTCTATGCGCTATACGAATAGTTGAATTATCTTGTTGAGCTCCGTAAATTCTGTAAGGAAAATGATTGTCAGTAGTTACTCTGTAAAACTGTGAAGTGGGTTGGTTGTGGTATGTTGACCAATTTTTACCAGCATCAAAACTTATTTGAGCACCACCATCATCACCAATAATCATACGTTGATTATCTTCTGGAGCCATCCATAAATCATGATGATCACCATGCGGAGCATTAAAGGTTTTATATGTTTTACCACCATCTTTTGAACGATGATATCTTACATTTAGCACATAAACCGTATTTTCATCTTGTGTGTCAGCATAAATTCGAGTGTAATACCAAGCACGTTGACGTAATTTGCGTTCGCTATTTATTAATTTCCAAGTTTTACCTGCATCAGTAGATTTAAAAACACCACCTTTTTTATTTTCAATTAACGCCCACACAATATCAGAATTTACAGGAGAAACTGTTATTCCGCTAATTCCCCAAATGCCATTTGGCAAGCCTTTGTTGGTAGAAATGTTTGTCCATGTTTCTCCTTCATCCATGCTTTTCCATAAAGCAGAACCACCACCACCACTTGATAGGCTATAAGGAGTTCTTCTCACATTCCATGTAGTTGCGTATAAAATCCTTGAATTGTTTGGATCAATTATCAAATCAATTGCCCCAGCATCCGCATTAGCGAATAAAACTTTTTTCCAAGATTTACCTCCATTAATTGATTTATAAATACCTCTTTCATTTGAAGATTTATAAAGGTCACCCAAAACTGCTGCATAAACAATATCGGAATTTTTAGGATGAATTCGTATGCGAGGAACATGTCTTGAATTTTTCAAACCAATATGTTTCCAGGTTTTACCAGCATCAACAGATTTCCAAATTCCATCTCCGGATGATACATTTCCACGAACAGTTTTTTCTCCATTTCCAACATAAATTACATTATTATCCCATTCACTAACTGCTATTGCCCCAACAGAACCACCAAAAAAACCATCTGAAATGTTTTTCCAAGTATTACCTGCGTCGGTAGTTTTCCAGATACCGCCACCGGTTGAACCCATATAAAATAAATTTGCTTTACCCGAAACTCCGGTTACAGCAGCACTACGACCACCTCTAAACGGACCAATATTTCGCCATTGAATAGCATTATAATATTTCTCAGAAAATTTGGTTACATTTTTTTGAGCCTTACCTTTGTGGTTTACAAATAATAAGAGACAAATAAATAGAAGCGTTATTTTTTTCATAATTATGTTAGTTGTTAAATAGAGTGCTAAAATTAGCAATAAAAATTTATTGATACTTAATAAATGAATTTATTTTTAGATTATACTGATAAACAAATAGTTAACATTGAAATTACTATTTCGGGTTCAAAAAGTGAATCCAACAGATTATTAATTCTACAAAAATTTTATCCAAATCTTGAATTAAAAAATTTATCTGATTCTGACGATACAAATCATTTACAAGAGGCATTAGCGTCAAATAATGGTGTTATAAATATTGGTCATGCCGGAACTGCTATGCGGTTTTTAACTGCATATTTTTCTGCAAAAGAAAGTAGAGAGGTAATTTTGACTGGTTCAGAACGTATGCAAAACCGACCGATAAAAATATTGGTTGAAGCTTTGAAAATTCTTGGTGCAGATATTCAATATATGGAAAAAGAAGGCTATCCACCATTAAAAATAAAAGGGAAAGAACTCACTATAAACAAAGTAAATATTGATGGTAATGTTAGCAGTCAGTATATTTCAGCTTTATTATTAATTGCCTCATCACTTAAAAATGGATTAGAAATTGAATTGTTAGGAGAAGTAACATCGATACCTTATATAAAAATGACTTTAGCTTTGTTAAATAATTTAGGTATTAAAACTACTTGGAAAGAAAATATTATCACAATTGCATCTAAAAAAAACATTGAAGCTAAAACTGTTATTGTAGAATCTGATTGGAGCTCAGCTTCCTATTTTTATAGTTTGGTAGCACTAAGCAAAATAGGAACGACAATAACTTTGTCATCTTATAAAAAAGAAAGTTTACAAGGAGATAATTCTTTGGTAGAAGTCTATAAAAACTTTGGAGTGAAAACAAGATTCAATCAACACTCCATTACTTTATCAAAGGAAACCGCTGTCATTTCGAGCGCAGTCGAGAAATCTCAACCTTTAACCCTTAACCTAAAAGGTTCTCCCGACCTTGCCCAAACCATTACTGTAACTTGTTTTGGTTTAGGTATTGCATGTGATTTGACAGGATTACACACCTTAAAAATTAAAGAAACCGACCGACTTGTTGCTTTAAAAAATGAATTAGAAAAACTTGGCGCTGAAGTTATAATAACTGATAAAAGTCTCCATTTAAAAGCGTCAGGCAAGATAAATAAAGATATAACTATTCAAACTTATGACGATCATCGAATGGCAATGGCATTTGCTCCACTTGCCTTAAAAGTACCAATTATAATTGAAGATGCTGATGTGGTTACTAAGTCATTTAACTCTTTTTGGCCTGTGTTTAAAAGTGTGTTTACATGAAACTATTTATCATATTTCTACGAAATTTGCTAGAAATATATTACCCGAATTTATTCTAAGTCAGGTTTAATGTAATTTGTATTCAATTACTGTTTAATTAATTTTCTTGATGTTATACCTTTTTCTGAATAGATTTTGATCATATAAATACCACTTGATAAATAGTTTATTGATATGGAATTAAAATCAGAATTTATCTCTTTTACTCTTTGACCTAGGATTGAATAGATCTCTACTTTGCTTAAAGGAAGTTTTGAATCTACTGTTAACATATCAGAAACAGGGTTTGGATATAGTTTTAAACCTTCGGTTAATAATTCATCATCTACTCCTAAGTAGTTTTCACAATCTTCTGAATAGGTTGCAGTGTCATCTTTTTGCCAACCTGAATATGGCCAATTCCCGGCATTAGCATCTGTTTCATTATCTACTTCAATACATAATAATGAAGGATTATTAGTCGCAAAAAAATTGTTTATCTGAAAATTATTGCCATTTTTTATATTTAAACTTGTGAGTTGGTTGCTACTGCAAAATAAACTCATTAGATTAGTACATTGACTTAGATCTAAACTTGTTATTTGATTGTCGCTACAATTCACTTCCCATAAACCAGTGTTTTTACTTAAATCCAAACTTGTAAGCGATTGATTATTGCTACAATATAATAAACCTAAAACTGTATTTTGACTTAAGTCTAAACTAGTAAGTTGACTTTCGTTACAATCTAACTCACCCAAATTAATATTTTTGCTTAGGTCTAAACTAGTAAAAAGATTCCCACTACAACTTAAATTTGTCAAAGCAGTATTTTGACTTAGATCTAAATTTATAATTTGATTAGCCCCACATCCTAAACTTGTTAAAGCTGTATTTTTACTTATATCTAAATTTGTAATTTGATTACCACCACAATTCAGAAGTGTCAAAGAAGTATTGTGACTTACATCTAAACTTGTTATTTGATTGCTGTAACAATACACTTTCAATAAGCCTGAATTTTGACTTATATTTAAACTTGTAAGTTGATTACTATCACAAGATAAAAATGTTAAAGCCATATTCTGACTTATATCTATACTTGTTAGCTGATTATTACTACAAAATAAACTGTCTAAAGCAACAGTCCCATTTACGTTTAAATCTGTAAGTTGATTACTATCACAAGATAAAAGTGTTAATGCTGTATTCTGACTTACATCTAAACTTGTAAGTTGATCTATAATAATTAATTTTTTTAAACTTGAAAAGTCTTGGATACCGGTAAGATCGGTAATACCTTTAACGCGGATATCAAGTTCAATAACCACTGTAATATCAGCAGTAGCAACACCACCATTAACAGTGCCATCTTTATCAATTCCCAGATCAATCAGAGCCTGTTCAAAATTAGCATCTGGAATTGCAGTAGTTTGGGCATACAGATCTCCTAAAACAAATAAAAAAAAGAAAATTACGAAGGGAAAGTATTTTTTTAACATAGTACATATTATTTGAAGTTCATAAATAGTTTTAAAGAATACAAGTTATATAAGACTTTCTATTCAATCAATGACCTTGGTCAACAACTTTATTGATTCTTATCAATAAAATTTTGTGTTTAAACCGATTTATCATATTTTTCTTTCATAGATAGCTAGACTTCAGTAGACAGATCTGTGTAAAATAAAATATTTTTTAGTAGACCGGAAAATCAGCAATTAGAATATTGTAAGTAAACCTTAACTAGTTTTCTAATAAAAATTTTCAATCATAATTATTTATTTCTTGACTCCATATGTATCTGCATAATATACCTATATTGATATACTATTTCCCAAGTTTTAAAATTCTAATTGCACCTTGAATTACTAAAATAAAAACAATAGTTCCGATAATCAA
>JAUWLK010000167.1 GCA_030613745.1 Flavobacteriaceae bacterium
TGTAGTTGGAAGAAAAAAGCAAATGATAAAGTATAAAGGAACGACTATCTATCCACCGGCGATGCATAATTTATTGAATGATTTTTCTGAAATTGAGAATTATATCATCGAAATTGATAATAATGAAATAGGTACAGATAAAATAACGATAAAGATTGGAGTCAGTAAGATTTCTGAGAATTTGATTGAAAAATTAAAAGACCATTTTAGGGCAAAACTTAGAGTGTCTCCACAAATAGAATTTGTTTCTGTTAAAGAAATTAATACTTTAAGGTTTCCAAAAATGAGTAGAAAACCATTGCTTTTTATTGATAAAAGAAAGAAACGAAAATTATAAATGGAAGAAATTTTTAAAACCATTGCACCTTATTCACAAAGTCAGATTAAAGAATCTTTAGTTTGGTTAGAAACTAGTGTTCAATTTGTAAAAGGAGTGCAGTTTTTTTACCCAAATTGGAATAAAGAAATGATAATCAGTAAATTACAATCCTGTAAAACTTGTGCTGATTTTCAGGTAGCATTTATAGAGATGATTATTAAGAATTCTATTAAAAATACGATGGATTCTTTTGAGATTGTTGGTTTAGATAAAATTGATACTACAAATTCATTATTTATTTCAAATCATAGAGATATTTTTTTAGATTCAGCATTACTTCAAAATCATTTATATGATCTTGGAAAACCTTTTACGGAAATTTCTTTAGGTGATAATTTGATGGTAAATGATACTATGAAAGCAGTAGCAAAATTGAATAATATGTTTACTGTTTTTAGAAGTGGTAAAAAAATAGAAAAATTAAAGAACTCTATAAATTTATCAAAATATATTAGACATTCAATAATCGATAAAAAAGTATCTTCATGGATAGCTCAAGGGAATGGGCGAACAAAAGATGGTAATGATATTACTGAATCAGGTTTAATTAAAATGTTATTATTAAGTGGTGGAAATGATGTTAAAGAATCTTTGTCTGAATTAAATATTGTAGTTTCAACTATTTCCTTTGAATATGAACCATGTGCATTTGAAAAAGCGCATGAATTGAGCCTTCTTGATGAAGAAGGTATTTATAATAAAGAGAAATTTGAAAACATAAATAGTATTTTAAATGGCATCAATGATTATAAAGGTAATGTAAAACTTGTTTTTGAAAAATTGAATGTAAATAAAATTGATTTCTCAAATAATAAAAAACAGGACGTTATAAAAATAGCCAAAGAAATTGATAGCCTGGTTTATAAAAATTATCAATTGTGGAAAACAAATTATATGGCTTATGATTTGTTACATAATGATTTTAAATATCAAGAATATTACACTCAGGAAAATATGGTAAAATTTAATAATTATCTTAAAAAATCTGATAATGAAGATGTTTATTACAGAGTTTTAAAAATGTATGTCAATCCTATTTATAATAAAAATAAAAAAATCAGTTAATAATAATTATAATTTCAAAAACAAAAAATTATTCAAATATTAGTAAATTTACATCTTTGTATTCTACAATTTCAAATGTTATAATAAATAATTAAAACCAATCACATGAAAAAACACTTATTTTTATTAACTTTTTTGATAGTTTCTGGTATTACAGTCTCTGCTCAGGAAGTTAAATTTGAAGAGTATGACCTAAGTAACGGTATGCACGTTATTTTGCATCAAGATAATACTGCTCCGGTTATAACAACAGCAGTAATGTACCATGTTGGTGCTAAAGATGAAAACCCTGAACGAACCGGTTTTGCACATTTTTTTGAGCATCTATTATTTGAAGGAACCGAGAATATTCCTCGTGGAGAATGGTTTACCATTGTGACTTCAAATGGAGGAAGTAATAATGCCAATACCACAGATGATAGAACTTACTATTATGAAGTATTCCCGTCAAATAATGTGGAATTAGGTTTGTGGATGGAATCAGAACGTTTAATGCACCCCGTTATCAATCAAATCGGTGTAGACACACAAAATGAAGTTGTAAAAGAAGAAAAACGTTTACGCGTTGATAACCAGCCTTATGGCCGATTTTTGGAATTTGTAAAACGTGAGATGTTTCAAGTACACCCTTATAAAGGAACAACCATTGGTAAAATGGCACATTTAGATGCAGCTACTTTAGAGGAGTTTCAGGCATTTAATAAAAAGTTCTATATTCCAAATAATGCAGTTCTTGTTGTTGCAGGTGATATTGATGTTCCTAAAGTAAAAAAAATGATCAAAGATTATTTTGGACCTATACCAAGAGGGAAAGATATTGTAAGAATAAAATATGTTGAAGAGCCTATTACCAAGCCAATCTTTGCAAAAGGATATGATGCTAATATTCAAATTCCTGCGATTATGGCAGCTTATAGAACTCCATCATTTAAAGATAGAGATTCTTATGTTTTGAATATGATTTCCAGTTACCTAACAGATGGGAAAAGTTCAAAATTATATAAAAAATTAGTTGATGAGAAAAAAATGGCATTACAGGTTGGAGCTATAAATTTAAGTGAAGAAGATTATGGAATGTATATTATTTATGGATTGCCTTTAGGTGAAACAAAGATCAATGATCTGATGATACAAATTGATGAAGAGATTGTAAAAATTCAAAATAATTTAATTTCTGAAAAAAATTATCAAAAACTTCAAAACAAATTTGAAAATCAGTTTGTAAATTCTAATTCAAGCGTTGAAGGTATTGCAAATTCTTTGGCAAGATATTATATGTTGTATGGTGATGTAAATTTAATTAATAATGAAATTAAAATTTATGAATCAATTACCAGAGAAGAAATTCAGGCAGTTGCAAAAAAGTATCTTAACCCTAATCAAAGGTTAATTTTAGAGTATTTACCTAAAAAAGATAAAAAAATATAAAGACATAATAATCATGAAAAATAGAATAACTATTATAATAGCTTTGTTTTTAATATCTATCGGGGTTAATGCACAAATAGATAGATCAAAACAACCAAAACCAGGACCTGCTCCAAAAATTACTCTTGAAAATCCAAAGGAATTTGTATTAAAAAATGGATTAAAAGTTCTTGTTGTCGAAAATCATAAACTACCAAGAGTTGCTTTTAGTTTAACGATTGACAGACCACCTGTGGTAGAAGGTGATAAAGCCGGAATGTCATCTTTGTTAGGGTCAATGTTAGGTAATGGAACAACCCATATTGCAAAAGATGATTTTAATGAAGAAGTTGATTTTCTAGGAGCACGTATGAGCTTTAGGTCTAGTGGGGGTTCAGCAAGAACATTATCAAAGTATGCTGAGAGAATATTAGAATTAATGGCAGATGCCGCTATTTATCCATTGTTGACAGAAGTTGAATTTCAAAAGGAAAAAGACAAACAAATTGATGGTTTAAAAGCAATGGATAAAAATGTTGCTGCAATAGCAGGTAGATTAGGACCAGCATTGTCTTATGGCATTCATCATCCATATGGTGAATTTATATCAAAAGAATCATTAGAAAAAATTTCTTTAGCAGATATTGAGAGTTTTTATAAAGATCACTTTAACCCAAATAATGCATACTTAGTTATTGTTGGAGATGTAGATTATAAAAAAATCAAAAAACAAGTACGTAAGTATTTTGGAAAATGGGAAAAATCAAACTATAAGTATCCTGTTTTACCTGTTGAAAAATCAAATGTAAGTCAAACTGAAATTGATTTTATTGATATGCCACATGCAGTGCAATCAAATATTTCACTTACTAATAATGTTGACCGAAAGATTAGTGATTCAGATTATTTTGCAGTATTAATTGCAAATAAAATTTTAGGTGGCGGATTTAACAGTTATCTGAACATGAATCTCAGAGAAGAGCATGGGTATACTTATGGTGCTCGTTCATCTATTGGAGTAGATAAGTATACAACATCAAGATTTTCTGCCGGGGCTTCTGTTAGAAATGCTGTTACAGATAGTGCAGTTGTACAAACATTAAAAGAGATTGATCGAATAAAAAAAGAACCTGTTAAGGTAGAGGCTTTAAAAAATGCTAAGGCTAAATATGTTGGTGATTTTGTTTTAAGTTTAGAAAGACCATCAACAATTGCCTATAATGCATTGACTGTTAAAGTAAATGATTTACCTAGTGATTTTTATGCTACCTATTTAGAAAAAATCAATGCGGTTACTGTTGAAGAAGTACAAAGAGTTGCAAATAAATATTTCAAACCAGAAAATGCCAGATTTGTAGTTGTAGGAAAAGGGAGTGATGTTATAGAAAATCTTGAGAAAACAGGAATTTCGATCAAATATTATGATACGTATGCAAAAGCTGTAGAAAAACCAAATTATGATATTGCAATTCCAAGTGATGTAGATGTGAAAGTTGTTTTAAACAATTATATCAAAGCTATTGGAGGAAGAGCAAAATTGGATGAAGTAAATTCTGTTTTAATTAAAGCAGAAGCTGAATTGCAACCGGGAATGATGTTGAATATGGAAATGAAAAAAACCGTAAAAAATCAATTTATGCAAGATATGAGCGCTATGGGTAACTCTATGAGTAAGCAAGTGCTTGATGATAACACGGGTTATGTGGTTGCACAAGGGCAAAAGAAAGATATGACTCCAGAGGAAGTAAAAAAAGTGCAGGCTGAATCTTCACCTTTTCCGGAAGTTAATTATTTAAATCAGGATGTCAAGCTTGAAAAAATTGAAAAAGTAGAAGGTGAGAATGCTTATAAAATAATAGTATCTGATGAGTTATCTGTTTTTTATAGTGTTGCAACTGGTTTGAAACTCAAAGAAACAAGAAGTATGGGAGTTGCATCTTCCTCTATATTTTATACCGAATATAATGAAGTTGCCGGAATTAAGTTTCCGTTTAGAATGACTCAAACAATGGGGCCACGTAAATTTGATTTTATCATCAAGGAAATTAAAGTGAATGAAGGTGTTTCAGATGCCGATTTCAAATAAGAATTTAAGTTTAGTATAACCAAAAAAACCGAAGTATTTAGCTTCGGTTTTTTTATTGACATAGGCCAAAATATATTTTAATGATAAGTGTTAATCTCTGTTTTCACAAGCCAAAAGAGTATTCTTTAAAAGCATGGCAATAGTCATTGGTCCAACACCACCTGGTACCGGAGTAATAAATGCAGCTTTTTTGCTTACACTTTCAAAATCAACATCACCAGCTAAACGGTAACCACGCCTTTTAGAGTCATCTTTTACTCTGGTAATACCAACATCAATAATAGTAACTCCTTCTTTTACCATATCCCCAGTTAAAAATTCTGCTTTACCCAGAGCAGCAACTATTATATCAGCTTCTTTTGTGATTTTTTCTAAATTTTTAGTTCTACTATGTGTAATAGTTACTGTAGCATTTCCAACTGGTCTTTTTTGACTTAGTAAAATACTCATCGGGCGACCAACGATATGGCTCCTACCAATTACAACAACATTTTTACCTGAAGTTTCTACTTTGTATCTTTCTAGTAATTCCATAATACCATAAGGTGTTGCAGGTAAAAAAGTAGGAAGATCTAATGTCATTTTACCAACATTGACAGGATGAAATCCGTCAACATCTTTATTCGGATCTACAGCCATTAGTACTTTTTGCGCATCAATTTGTTTTGGTAACGGTAATTGAACAATAAATCCATCAATATCTTTATCCTTATTTAAATCTTCAATTTCATTTAGTAATTGTTCTTCAGTAGTGTCTTCAGGAAGGTCAATTAAAGTAGAATTAAAACCAACTTTTTCGCAAGATTTAACTTTACTGTTTACATAAGTCATACTAGCACCATCTGTTCCAACTAAAATCGCTGCTAAATGCGGTATTTTTTTTCCTTCGGATTTTCTTTTTGCTACTTCAATTGCAATTTCATCCTTTAAATCATTGGATGTTTTTTTACCATCTAATATTGTCATGTCAATAATTTTTTTTTTGCTTACTGCTTACTGCTTACTGCCCCATCCCTTTCATCATCTGCATCATTTTTTTACCACGACCAGCTTGCTGCATTTTCATCATTTTACTCATTTGATTAAACTGCGTCATTAATTGATAAACCTCTTGAACAGTTCTGCCAGATACGTTAGCAATTCTCTTTTTTCTACTAGCATATATTGTTGTAGGTTTACTTCATTCAATGGGTGACATTGAAAAGATAATTGATTCAATTCC
>JAUWLK010000100.1 GCA_030613745.1 Flavobacteriaceae bacterium
GAGTGTTAAATGTGATGTTGCACTGCCTTGTGCTACTCAAAATGAGCTTAACGAGGAAGAGGCAGAAGTATTGGTTAAAAATGGTGTAATGTGTATTGCCGAAGGTGCCAATATGCCTACTACTCCTGAAGCAATAGAAGTATTCCAAAAATCTGCTGCTTTATATGCACCAGGAAAAGCTTCTAATGCAGGTGGTGTATCAGTTTCTGGTTTAGAAATGAGTCAAAACTCATTGCGTTTTAACTGGACACGTGAAGAAGTAGATGCAAAATTACATCGAATTATGAATGATATTCACGCTTCTTGTGTAAAATATGGTACACTTGATGATGGTTCTATTGACTATGTTCAAGGAGCTAATATTGCCGGTTTTGTAAAAATAGCCGATGCTATGTTAGATCAAGGAGTAGTTTAAAGTTTGATTTTAAAACTTCTTATTTTGAAAAGCTTGTCTATTTGGGGCAAGCTTTTTTTATGAAATGTTTTTCTCTTATATTGCAGTAATAAAAATTGAGCATGTTACGAAATAAACTACCCGATTTAAAAACCTATGAGTTTAGAGAGGTTTCTTTCAAGCAATTGATGCAGAATAGAATTTACAATGTTTTAATTGTATGTTCTAACTTTGATTTTTATTTATTAGAAGAAGATGGTAGAATTGACGAACAAATTTTTGTTGAATATTCTGCTTTAAATCTACGATATCCTCCTAATATTTTACATGCCTATTCCTCCAGAAGCGCAAAAAAAATAATGGAGACTGAAAATGTAGACCTTGTTATTGTTTGGTTAGATACAGCCAAGCGCTCTATTATAATTTCAAATAAAATAAAAGATAGTTTTCCTTTTATACCAATTGTTGCCTTGAGTCATTACCCTGAAGAGTTAAGAAAACTTTTAAATAAAAAAGATACAAGTCATATTGATTTTGTTTTTCATTGGAACGGGAATGTCAATATTTTTATAGCCATTATAAAACTGGTAGAAGATCGTATAAATGCAGAAAAAGACATCAATGAAATAGGTGTAAAAGCTATTTTGTTAGTTGAAGATTCAATAAGGTTTTATTCTAGGTACTTATCCATAATTTATAAAATTCTTTTAAATCAGACACAATCTTTTATTCAAGAGGGTTTAAACGAGCATAGTAAAGTAATGTCAAAGCGAGGCAGGCCAAAAGTTTTATTAGCAACAACCTATGAAGAGGGCATTGAATTGATTCAAAAATACAGAAAAAATTTATTAGGAGTTATTACAGATGTTAGCTATTTGAGAGATGGTATAAAAGACAAACAGGCTGGGTTTCATATTATGGAATATTTAAGAAAAAAAGACAAATATTTTCCAGTTATAATCCAATCATCTGAGGCTCGAAATAAAAGTCGTGCATTAGAATTACACGCTAAGTTTTTACACAAAGATTCTGAAACCTTAGGTTTAGATTTAAAAAGACATATTACAAAATATTTTTCATTTGGTGATTTTGAATTTTGGGATCCTAAAAAAGAAAAAGTCATTAAAACAGCAAAAGATTTAAAGAGTTTTCAAAAAGCTATTGCTGAAATTCCATTAGATGTTATTGTTTATCACGCTAGGCGGAATGATTTTTCTAAATGGTTAGAGTCACGTGGGTTATTTCCTTTAGCTAAATTATTTGGTAAAATTGAGTATGAAGATTTTACTGAAAAAGATCATGTACGAGAGTTTCTTATCAAATCTATTAAAGCTTTTCGTATTTATAGGTCAAGAGGAATTATTGCAAAATTTGATAGGAATCAGTACGATGAGTACATGGTGTTTTCACGTATTGGAGAAGGATCTTTAGGAGGAAAAGGACGTGGTTTGGCATTTATTGATTACTTTTTAAAACGTCACAGACTATTTAATAAATACAAAGACATTGCTATAACAATACCAAGAACTGTAGTGTTGAGTACAGAGGTTTTTGATGAGTTTATGGAAGAGCATGATCTATTTTCATTTGTGGCAAAAAAACACGATGATGAAACTATTTTAAATAAATTTATTTCAAAATCTCTACCTGAAAATGCTTTAAAAGATATAGAAGCTTTTTTAGCAACATCAAATACTCCTATTGCTATACGATCATCAAGTGTGCTTGAAGATTCATTACATCAACCTTTTGCAGGAATTTATGCCACTTATATGGTTCCAAACACTGACTTGAAGCAGTTATTGGAAATGGTTTCCAATGCTATTAAATCTGTAATGGCTTCCGCATTTTATAAAAACAGCAAAGCCTATATCAAAGCTACTTCACATTCCATTGAAGAAAGTAAAATGGCAGTAATTTTACAAGAAGTTATAGGTACTCAATATGAAGATGTGTATTATCCTAATATTTCAGGTGTAGCAAGATCTATTAATTTTTATCCTATAGGAGAAGAAAAACCGCGTGAAGGTATTGCTAATATTGCACTAGGGTTGGGAGAAATAATAGTTAGTGGTGGACGTACTTTACGATTTTCACCTTATTATCCAAAAAATATTTTGCAAATGTCTTCCACAGAGATAGCTTTGAAAGAGACTCAAAAACATTTTTACGGATTGGATATGAATCCAAACAGTTATCATGTATCTATTAATGAGGAAATTAATAAAGTTAAAATAAATCTTAGGCAGGCTAAAAATCATAGATCTTTAAAGTTTGTAGCTTCTACTTATGATTTACAAAGTAATAAAATTCGTTCTGGTGTTTTTCACGAAGGTGCACGTATAATAAGTTTTGAAAATATTTTAAAATACGACTCATTTCCTTTAGCTGAAATACTTAAAGAATTATTACGAATAGGTCAAAGGGAAATAGGTCATCCTATTGAAATGGAATTTGCAGTAAAACTAGATGTTCCAACTGGTGAGCCAAAAGTATTTAGTTTCTTGCAAATAAGACCTATTGTAGAATATAATGATCACAAGCGTTTGATGCCAGATGAAATAGACACTACCAATACAATTATTTATGCAGAGTCTGCTTTAGGTAATGGTAAATATGAAAATATTTATGATTTTGTTTATGTAAAACCAGAAGTTTTTAATGCAGCAAAAACCCTTGATATAGCAGCATCTATTGAAAAATTGAATGATATGTTTGAAAAAGAAGAAAAAAACTATGTTTTGGTGGGCCCTGGGCGATGGGGATCAAGCGATCCATGGCTTGGAATTCCTGTAAATTGGTCGCAAGTATCTGCAGCTAAAGTAATTGTAGAGTCAGGTTTAGAAAATTTCAGAATTGATCCTAGTCAAGGAACTCATTTTTTTCAAAACTTAACCTCTTTTAAAGTAGGTTACCTTACCATAAATCCTTTTAGTAATGATGGGTATTTTGATATTGATTATTTAAACGCTCAAGAAGTTGTTTATGAAGATTCCTTTATACGGCATATTCGTTTTAAAGACGCTTTGACTATTTTTATTGAAGGTAAGAATAATAAGGCAGTTATTTATAAAGAAGGATATGTTTTACCAAATACCGATGATATAGTTATTGATGAACAACTTCCTAACGGGTTTATGTAAATTAGTAAAAAATTAGTCATAAAAAAACCTTCCAATTTTGGAAGGTTTTCATTTTTATAAAAAATAAAAGTAATTATTTTATAGCATTACGCATATAAGCAGCTAAAGCTTGTAGTTCATCTCCACTCATATCTTTAACAAAACCATCTAAATTAGTTTTCATGATGGCAACTTGTCCAGGGTCAGTATCTACAATAGCAGCATCATTGCCTTTTAAGAATTGTACAAAATTCCCATTTTTTTCTTTATAAACTGTAGCCATATCTTTAATAGATGGTCCTACAACTTTGACATCCATTTGGTGACAAGAAATACAAGTTTTTTCTGCGAATAGTTTTTCACCCAAAGCAAGTTGGTCATCTGCAACAGCAACATCACTTTTTACTTCTTCAACTTTTGTTTCAACTTCTTTTTTTACTTCCTTTTTTTTGTCATCACCACAGCTAGTTAAAAACATTGCAAAAACAGTAAAGGCTAAAAATACTTTTTTCATAATTTTAATTTTAAATTGATTATTTTAATTATACAAATCTATTATAATTTATCGAAATATTAATATATTATGAAAGATTATTATTTGATTTATATTTTTATTCAATTAAAAATAAAAAATCATTAAATTTGCGCTTAATTTTAGATAATGTTAGACAAATTACGTATAATAAATCAACGTTTTGATGAGGTTTCAGATTTAATTATTCAACCGGATATTTTATCAGATCAAAAACGTTATATTAAATTAAATAAGGAGTATAAAGAATTAAAAAACCTTGTAGATAAAGGAGAAGAGTATAAATCTGTATTGGCAAACCTCAACGAAGCTAAAGAAATCATAGCAGATGTTACTGACGAGGAAATGCTAGAAATGGCAAAAATGGAATTAGATGAAGCTAATGAAAAATTACCAATATTAGAAGAAGAATTAAAAGTAATGCTAATTCCTAAAGATCCTGAAGATGCCAAAAATGTGATTGTTGAAATTCGTGCTGGAACGGGTGGTGACGAAGCAAGTATTTTTGCAGGTGATTTATACAGAATGTATACAAAATTTGCTAGCAGTAAGGGGTGGAAAACCGAAATGGAAGATTTTAGTGAAGGAACATCAGGTGGGTTTAAAGAAATAATATTTAGTGTTTCAGGTGAAGATGTATATGGTACTTTAAAATTTGAATCTGGTGTACATCGTGTACAACGTGTTCCACAAACTGAAACACAAGGGCGAGTTCATACTTCAGCAGCAACAGTAATGGTTTTGCCTGAAGCTGAAGAATTTGATATTGATTTAAAAATGAGTGATGTGCGTGTTGATTATTTTTGTGCCTCAGGACCTGGAGGTCAATCTGTAAACACAACTTATTCTGCAGTTCGTTTAACACATATACCATCAGGTATTGTAGCGCAATGTCAAGATCAAAAATCTCAACATAAAAATAAAGATAAAGCTTTTAAGGTTTTACGGACTCGTTTATATGAACAAGAACTACAAAAGAAATTAGATGAAGATTCTGCAAAAAGATTGACCATGGTTTCCAGTGGTGATAGATCTGCAAAAATCAGAACTTATAACTACCCTCAAGGTAGAGTAACCGAGCATAGAATTGGGCTAACTTTATATGATTTAAGTAATATCATTAATGGTGATATTCATAAAATTATTGAAGAATTAAAACTTACCGAAAATGCTGAAAAGCTAAGAGCAACAGATGACACTTTGTAGGTACAAATAATTCATAAAAAAAATCCTGAGCTAAAACTCAGGATTTTTATTTATAAGCAAGAAATTATTAATTTATTTTATTTTATCAACTATTGCTTTAAAAGCTTCCGGGTTGTTCATAGCTAAATCAGCAAGAACTTTTCTGTTCAATTCAATATTATTAGCTTTTAACTTACCCATAAATTGTGAATAGGATAAACCGTGTAGGCGTGCACCAGCATTAATACGCTGAATCCATAAACCACGGAAATTTCTTTTGTTGTTTTTTCTGTCACGATATGCGTATGACATTGCTTTGTCAACAGCATTTTTTGCAACAGTATATACATTTTTACGTCTTCCAAAGTATCCTTTGGCTTGTTTTAATATCTTTTTTCTTCGAGCCCTTTTGGCTACTGAATTTACTGATCTTGGCATTTTTTAATTTTTTTTGAGTTAGGCAGATTCGAGTAATCGAAATCGTTTTTTTGGCTCTAACACATGGTTAATAATTGTTTACCTTTAAACTTATAAGTTTATTTTAACGTTAATTGCTGCTTAATATTAGCCACATCAGTTTTATGTACTAAACCTGAATGAGTAAGTCTCAATTTACGTTTTTTACTTTTTTTAGTCAAAATATGACTTTTAAAAGCGTGTTTTCTCTTCAATTTACCAGTACCCGTTACTTTGAAACGTTTTTTTGCACTGGATTTAGTCTTCATTTTAGGCATCTTTCTTCCTATTTTAATACTTGCTTATAATATTTTAAAAATCAAATCTTTAAAAGATATTGATTACTTTTTTTTCTTTGGTGCTATATACATTATCATACGTTTTCCTTCTAATTTAGGCATTTGTTCAACAGTACCGTAGTCTTCCAATTCTTGCGCCAATCTTAATAATAAAATTTGACCTTGATCTTTAAAAACTATTGATCTTCCTTTAAAGAAAACATAAGCTTTCAATTTTGATCCACTTTCCAAAAACTTGATTGCATGTTTCTTTTTAAATTCATAATCATGATCATCAGTATTCGGACCAAAACGTATTTCTTTTAATACAACCTTAGTTGCCTTAGCCTTTAAGGCCTTTTCACGTTTTTTTTGTTCGTAAAGAAACTTTTTATATTCAATAATTTTACAAACAGGAGGAGAAGCTTTGGGTGAAATTTCAACCAAATCTAGTTCAAGTTCTTGAGCAATTTCTTTTGCTCTTTCAATTGGATAAACTCCAACTTCCACATTATCACCAACTAAACGTACTTCTGGCGCACGAATCTTGTCATTGATTTTGTGTAAATCCTCTTTTATTATTCTCCAAGGTTTTCTTTGACCTCTTTTTCTCCTTATTGCTATAGTTGTAAATTTTATCCTTTACGGAATAGTTTAACTTAAAATTGTTTAATTGTTTTATCTATTTCTTTTTGGATGATTTTAGAGAATTCCTCAACTGTGAAAACTCCTAAATCACCTTCGCTGTGTTTCCTTACAGAAACAGTACCTTCTTTTTCTTCATTTTCGCCAATAATTAACATATATGGAATCTTATTAATTTCAGCATCTCTAATCTTTCTTCCAACCTTTTCATTACGGTCGTCAACGAGGGCGCGAATTTCGTAATTTTCTAACAAATTTAAAACTTTTTTCGTATATTTTTCATATTTCTCGCTAATTGGTAATAAAATAGCCTGTTCAGGTGTTAACCAAAGTGGAAAATTACCGCCAGTATGTTCAATTAAAATTGCTATAAATCTTTCCATTGACCCAAAAGGAGCGCGATGTATCATTACTGGTCTGTGTAATTGATTGTCTGATCCTTTATAAGTTAAATCAAAACGTTCAGGTAAATTATAATCTACCTGTATAGTTCCAAGTTGCCAATTGCGCCCTAATACATCCTTGACCATAAAGTCTAACTTCGGACCATAAAAAGCAGCTTCACCATATTCTATATTTGTTTGTAATCCTTTTTCTTTAGTTGCTTTAATTATAGCATTTTCTGCTTTGTTCCAGTTTTCATCACTACCAATATATTTTTCTTTATCCTCAGGGTCACGTAAAGATATTTGGGTTGTAAAATTTTCAAAACCTAATGAACTGAAAACATACATAACGATATCAATTACCGCTTTAAACTCTTCATTTAATTGTTCAGGAGTACAAAAAATATGTGCATCGTCTTGTGTAAATCCTCTTACACGGGTCAATCCGTGAAGTTCACCACTTTGCTCATACCTATATACCGTACCAAATTCAGCAAATCTTACAGGTAAATCTTTGTAAGAATATGGTTTTGCATTGTATATTTCACAGTGATGCGGACAATTCATGGGTTTTAATAAAAATTCTTCATTGTCTTTTGGTGTGTGAATTGGCTGAAAACTATCTTTACCATATTTGGCATAATGACCAGAAGTTACATACAATTCCTTTTGACCAATATGTGGTGTTATAACCATTTGGTAGCCAGCTTTTTTTTGAGCTTTTTTCAAAAATTGTTCTAATCTTTCTCGTAAAGCAGCTCCTTTAGGCAGCCATAAAGGCAGTCCTTGACCAACTTTTTGAGAAAATGTAAATAACTCTAATTCTTTCCCTAATTTTCTATGATCTCTTTTTTTAGCTTCTTCTATTAATTCTAAATATTCTTTAAGCTCTTTTTGTTTAGGAAATGAAATTCCATAAACTCGTGTTAGTTGTTTGTTTTTTTCATCACCCCTCCAATAGGCTCCAGCAACACTCATTATTTTGATAGCTTTTATGATTCCAGTGTTAGGAATATGTCCGCCTCTGCATAAATCTGTAAAATCACTATGATCACAAAAAGTAATATCACCATCTTCTAAATTTTCAATGAGCTCAACTTTAAATATATTATTTTGTTCTTTATAATATTTTAAAGCATCAGCTTTTGTTACAGAACGCATTTTAAATTCAAATTTCTGACGAGCAAATTCCAACATTTTATCTTCAATTTTTTTGAAGTTATTTTCTGAAATTGTTTCATCTCCAAAATCTACATCATAGTAAAAACCATTTTCAATAGCAGGACCGATTGTTAATTTAGCTTTCGGATAAAAATATAAAATAGTTTGAGCTAATATATGAGCTGATGAATGCCAAAAAACTTTTTTACCTTCTGGATCTTTCCATGTAAACAGGGTTAATGTTCCATCACTCGTTAATGGAGTTTTGGTTTCAATAATTGTATCATTGAATTTGGCAGAAATTACATTTCTGGCAAAACCTTCACTTATACTTTTAGCAACATCAATAGCAGTACTGTTCTTTGTAAACTCTTTAATAGTACCGTCAGGTAAAGTAATCTTTATCATATTCTAATTTAATAAAGCTGCAAAGATACATATCACAATTTAAAAAAGGTATTTTACCGTATTAAAAAATCAAAATTCTGTTGGATTCAATTTCTTATGATACTTCTTTAAATAAATTACGCTTTCTAATATACTATATGATATAAGTTTTTTATTTTTTTGATAATTATTGATAACGAAAATACACATAATCAGTTTGTTGAATAAAATATGATTAAAATGATAAAAAAACTGATTTAAAATTAGGATTATATTTATAATTGATTGTATTTTTGCACCCGCTAAATCTAAATAGAAAAACAACGAAGATTTGGCTAAGTTCAAAGGTTAAAATTCACTATTCTCACATAAGAAAAAATAATTCAATTTTTATTTGTTGGAATGGAAAAAAGGTTTTAATTTTGCACCCGCTTTGAGAGATAAGGAAAGATTGGGATGATGTGGAGCGGATTTAGTGGATTTAGATTTAC
>JAUWLK010000053.1 GCA_030613745.1 Flavobacteriaceae bacterium
CCTGGCATTTAATTTTTGACACTAAAAAAGATATGCGTCCAGAAATATTTGATTTTGCCCAAACTAACGGACTAAAAACTTTACAATTACAACAAAAAGTAAATAGTTTAGAAAGTTTGTTTCAAAGTTTGACGAACTAAGCCCCCTTTAATCCCTCGAAAGGGAAGGTAGGATTTTTCTATACTTAAATGCAAAATTTTGTTTTTAGGGTAATGGCGCCAAAAATAGTTGGTAATTTTTCAGAATATTCCATTTAACAAATATATAATTTACAATTTTGGAATATTTTTCTGATTTCAAGCTAGTGAGCTTTTATATTCGTTAACAGTAATTAATCACCCTGTTAATTTACAATTGAGATTCATAAGATGACTATTTCACAACGGTTATTAGTCATCTTATGAATAGATAAACTACACATAACCAACAAGTGAGGGATTCACTTAAAGTGAAACCCTCACTGAGTATTTTTACTGATACGCCTCAAAACAATAGGCATTTAAATGAGTTAAAGCAATAACTTTTGCAGGTTCTCCATTTTTTGCTGGCAATACATAAACGGCATTGGTTTTAAAACTTTCGCCATCTAGTTTATAACCGTCTAATTTCCAAACATGCTCTCCTGTATTGACATCAATAGCATGTAATTTACCTGATGAACCACCCACAAAATAGACAATACCATTTAAATAACTCATTCTACCACTTGTACCCGAAGTTTCTGTTCTCCAAACTGTACCACCACTGATAGCGTGTAATGCATAGGTATAAGTATCTTCATTATTGGCAATAATTTTATCTTCTTCAATAATAAAACCTGAGAATAAAAAATCTTCAGCAAATGGCTTTATCCATAATTGTTCTCCTGTATCTAAATCATGACAAACCAAATTTTTTCCTACACTTGCATAAAACTTATTATTATGAATCTTTGGCCAATAGACACTTGAATTAAAAGTTGGTGTTTCTATCATTGGAATACGCTCATAAACCCATTGTTTTGTATTGGCATCATACAAGCCAAAATATGGTTTTACAACCCAATTTGGTGCTGGTTCTACATAAACCACAGCATAAAGATAGGTGCTATTTGGAAGCTTTAATATTTTAGTTATAGCTCCAACTAAATTAGCTGGATTTATATATTCTCCTGAATAATTAGCTCTAACAAATTCTGAAATATCTCCTGTTTCTATATTTCCAAGAAAAGCAAACCATTCTTCATAACCATTATCATTTATTATAGGTATTCCATAAAAAAATGTTTCATTTGTATTTGGGTATAATCTAGAATTAAAAGATACACCTCTCTTAATTTTCCAATGGGTAGAACCATTATCTAAATTAATACAATAACTTGCCCCTCCATCTTGATAGGTTAATAAATTATTATATTGATAAGGGTATGATATTTTAATTTGGCTAGAATAGGGTAAATAATTATCATTCCATTGCCATAAGGTTTCTCCACTATTTATATTTATTAGGGTTAAAAATCGATTATCCTTCCCATTAGTAGTAGGAATACCTATATTATCTTTATAATAGATAGGAAATCTAATTGTACCATTAGATGCCACTCCATTTTCATGTAAAGGTTTTTTCCATTGATAGGGTAATGAAATTATTACACCATCACCATCAGTTTGTTTACCTATGCCATCATCCTCACTACATGATATAGTGAGGATAATAGATATTAATATTAACAATAAATATTTCATAGTTATGGTATTCTTTTATCTGTTCTAAAAAAATCACCAATATCTCTATCAAAAATTAAAATAAATTGTTCAGCCGTTTCATCCACAGTTCCTTCACTCATATCTCTCACTTCAACATGGTTTGCACCAGAAACTTTATACCTGTTACCAGCTGGTATGTTTTGAAGCTCTTGGGTGTATTGGGGCAATAAACCATCACTAGGGTAATTTACGGTAACATAGCGTGTAAACTCTTGCCATAGCCATTCACCACAATCAGGGTCAACATTTTTTGATGCAGTATTATTAGCTTCTGGTAAAGGTGGATAATTTGGTGGATATGGGCAGGGAACCCATACCTCTTGCCAATAAGTTTCAGGTTCGGTACGTGTGGTTTTAATTAATGAAGAATAGATGGTTTCACTATCATCAATCCAATCTCTACCTTTTTTCCATTCACTAGCTTTGTGATAAAATATAGCTGCTACAAATGGATTCCAAAAATGAGAAATAGCTATTGAAAGATTAGATGCATAATGTGCATTGTATGCAAATCTTGCATTATTTACATGGTTAACAAGATTATGATCTGACCAACCCTTAGAGCTACTAGCCAACCTCCAATGTACAGGGCTGTTTTCTTCTGCCCAAATAGATATTTGAGGTATTGTAGTAGGGTAACTATTAATAGAATCAATTGTTGGGCTTCCTACTCTTAAATCAAAACTATCATCTTCGTAATCATTTATTTTATCATTAATAAACCAATCAGAAATTTTTTGAACAGTTACACCAGAAACTATTTCCCAATGAATACCTAAAAATTCTGCAAATGGACCTGCACTTAGTTTGTCAAGTGCATTATCTTTTGCACTATTAACACTTCCATCAATAATAGAATTGACTATAGGTGCCCCATAATTTGGTGTAGCAACAGTTATAAGCCCACCAAATTTTTTATTTCCTGTTACCATTCTATCAACTTCTCTAAGCATAAGACCGCCCATACTATGCCCAATACCTATATTTCGAGGGTTGGTGGCCTCAGTAGATCCATAAAAACCGATCATATGAGCTTTTACACTATTTGCAGCAACATTGATACCTAAGGTTGAAGTGTGCCATCCTCTTAAAGTATTCATTTTTCTTTCCTCTTTAAAAAGATTATCGTAATGTTCCCAAGAGCTTGCATCTCCTCGTAAGCCATGTACCCAAACTACGTTTCTGTCTTGTACTTGTGCTATGGTATTTAGTGTAACTAAAAAAACAGCTAGTAAACCTATTGTTTTATATATATAATTTTTCATATCATTAAATATTAAGGTTAAACTTTAAAGACCCAATTTTTGTTTGGGTTACCGAATTGACTTCTTTACCCGAAGGAAGAACGACTTTTTGTTCTAGCCTTATTGCGTTTAAAGTTTTATCTTCATCTTTACTATAACCAAAAAAAGTAGTTTGCAATAATTTATTGTCGGCACCTATATATCCTGTTTCCTACTATTCTATTGATATTTTTATCGACTAAATAAACAACTTCTTCTTCTATTCTAGGGTCAATATGCTTTTGCGACATCCGTAAGGTAACATAATTTTGACCTTGTTCCATTATTCTAACCCCGTTTTTTGAAGCATTTTTGGTTAACTCTTCCAGGTCGTCTATCAATTGTTGCCCTTGTATAGCTGCCATGGTATTATTGAGATCTTCCCTGGAAAATTTATCGCCCAGCTTTTTTATCTTATTTACCATTTCTAATTGATTTGGAATATTTATTGGTGTCGTACTTATTAATATTCCATTTTTATCATAAAAACTAGACATACCTCCAATAATTTCAGTTCTTACTATTTTTGGACTATCGTCGGGTAATATTTTATGACGAATTTTAATTTTCCTTTCAAAATCTAATTCTTCAATGGTTACATTCATTTGTCCATTTTCAAACAGTTGCATCTGTATATGTTGCTTTTCACTGTTTGGATTCATAGCAGCTAAATCTAATGAGGATAATTTTTGGGATTCAACATCATAATCTTGTGATGTTTTCATATCATAAGAAATGTCTAATATGGCTTTTCCAAAGTTTCTATTTATATCAGCTTTCGAAGAGTCATCAGTAAAATCTTCAAAATTTTCATCACAACTTGTTAAAAATAGGATACTTAAGAGTAGCATCCCTAACCTTTTATAAATTATATTATTTATTTTCATTTTTTAAAAAGATCAAAATTAATTTTTTTGGATTTCGTGAAAATCTTTACACTTTAACATCACCAAAGGCATTTTCTGACCAAAAAATATTAATTTTGCATCTCCTTTGGTTATTTGGCTGTGTTTATTTCATAGGCATTGGTTTTAAATTAAATATATTTAAGCGTATTTTTATTTTATTTACTTATAACCAGAGGTTTTTAATTCTTATATAGGCATACCTTCTCTTTTAGACAACATCATGCCTGTGTGTTCTTAAAAGAAAATTTGTTTTGGAGTATTAAAGATGGATAAAAGACAAATGATTAAAAAAATTACCATTTACTTTTTATAAAGCTATAAAAAAAAGAAAGAATTACACAAGATATTTCACTTATTTTCATTAAAATACCCAAAACCATGAGTTTTATCATGGTTTATTGTAATATTATAAAATCATGGTTTTCTACTGGTTTTATAATTAGCAAACTAATTTACAAGAGCCTAAAATCAAAAATTAAGTAAAACCTGTTTAAAAAAGTTAAATAGTATCTTTGTAAAAAATAAAATAATGGATTTAAATAAAATTCCGAAGTTAAAATATATTAGTAGTAATAATTTTTTTTTACTTGCCGGTCCTTGTGCAATAGAGAGTGAAGATATGGCAATGCAAATTGCCGAAAAGTGTGTTGAGATTACCAATAAACTAGAAATTCCTTATATCTTTAAAGGGAGCTTTAAAAAAGCAAATCGCTCAAGAATTGACAGTTTTACCGGAATTGGTGATGAAAAAGCTTTAAAAATCCTTGAAAAAGTAGGCAAAACCTTTAATGTACCCACAGTTACTGATATTCATGATGTTAGCGATGCAATAAAAGCAGCTAATTATGTTGATATTTTACAAATCCCGGCCTTTTTGGTACGTCAAACAGATTTGGTGGTGGCTGCGGCAAAAACAGGTAAAGTAGTCAACTTAAAAAAAGGACAATTTATGAGTCCTGAAGCTATGCAACACGCTGTTAAAAAAGTGCATGATAGCGGTAATAAACAAGCAATGATTACTGATAGAGGTACCATGTTTGGCTATCAGGATATGATTGTTGATTTTAGAGGAATTCCTGTTATGCAACAATATGCTCCAACGATTTTAGATATTACACATTCACTGCAACAACCTAATCAGGCAAGTGGAATTACCGGGGGAAAACCAGAATTGATAGAGACTATAGCAAAAGCCGGGATTGCAGTTGGTGTTGATGGTATATTTTTAGAAACACATTACGATCCATCTATTGCAAAATCTGACGGAGCAAATATGTTAAAATTAGATTATTTAGAAGATTTATTAACCAAACTGGTTGCAATTAGAAAGACAATTAATGAGTTTTAAGTCCGCTTAAATTCGCTTAACAAAATTGCAGTTGCAGTTGCCACATTTAAACTTTCAGTTTTTTGATTTTCACCAAATTGAGGAATAGTAATTTGTTTTGTAATGAATTTTTGTATTTCATTAGAAATTCCATTTGCTTCACTTCCCATGATTAAAATAGCATTTTTATTTAAATGGGTTTGGTATACGTTTTCACCTTTTAATAAAGCTCCAAAAATAGGTCGGGTATCAGTTTTTAAAAAAGTTTTAATATCTGTATAAACAATTGAAATTCTTGATAATGAACCCATACTTGCTTGAACGACTTTTGGATTATAACAATCAACTGTATTTGTTGAACAAATTAATTGGTTAACACCAAACCAATCGCAAAGCCGAATAATTGTACCTAAATTTCCAGGATCATTAATATCATCAAGCACTAGAGTAAGTCCCTTTATTTTTATTTTTTCTTGATTTGGAATTTCAAAAATTGCTAGAATTTGATTTGGTGTCGAAAATTCACTAATTTTTTTTAACTCATTTTCAGTAATAACTTGCATTTGGTCGATAGAAAATTTATTCAAATAATCACTTGTACAGAATAAATTATTAAGTTTAAAATTTGATTGAATAAACTCTTCTACAACTTTTATTCCTTCAGCTAAAAATAAATCATGTTGTAATCGAAATTTTTTTTTCTTTAAACTGTTTATTAATTTAATTTGATTTTTGCTTAACATTTAAATAGTGTTACTTTTGAAATGAATTAAAAAATTGTCTCTTTGCCACGAATTATTACAAAAATACTATTCTTTGCGTTATATTTAACGCTATTAGCATCATGTAATACACTTAAATATGTACCTGATAATGAAAATTTATTAAAAAAGAATTCTATTTATGTAAATGATAAAAAGAAATCAGAGTCAGAACTTAATGATTTCTTAGTGCAAAGACCAAATCAATCAACTCTTGGAATCCCTTTATCATTACATTTTTATAATTTTGGTAATCCTGATTTCGAAAAAACTTTTGAAGAATGGATGATAAACCATCCTAAAAAATATAAAAGCTATAAAAATTTATTTTCTAAAAAACAAACACTGGTTGTATTTAATACCAAGAAAGGATTTAATAATTGGTTTATAAATAAAGGTCAGGCACCGGTGATATATAATGAAAAGAAAACCAAAAAATCTGTAAAATCATTAAAAGATTATTATATTTCAAAAGGATTTTTTGAAGCAAAAGCGGATTTTATAAATCATCAGTTTAAAGAAAAACAAGTAACTATTGATTATAAAATTATTACCAACCAACAATATTATATTGATTCGATCACCACTGAAATTGAGTCGCCTATATTAGATTCTATTTATCAATTAAATAAAGACCAATCTATTATTAAAAGAGGGAATCCATTTGTTTTTAGTGATTTTGAGAATGAAGAAAATCGTTTAGTTTCACTTTTTAGAAATTCAGGCATTTATCATTATAAGAAAAACAGTATGAAGTTTTGGACAGACTCTTTAAAGCAATCATATAACAAAGATATTATATTAAAAATACCAAATAGAATTGTAAACAATAATGATAGTGTATATAAAATTCCTTATAAAGTTCAGAAGGTTAAACAAATAAATGTATATACAGATTTTTCAATTAAAAATAGAGGTGAAAAAATTAAAGACTCAGTAAAATATAAAGGGTATAATTTTTATAGTTATGGAAAATTAAAATATAAACCCAAATTTTTGGTTAATTCACTTTTTATTACTCCAAATGGTGATTATAAAGATTCAGAGAGAAATACAACAAGGAGTCATTTAAGAAAATTAAAATCTTTTTCTTCCTCAATTGATATAAATTATATTGAAAATGAAGACGAGTCATTAACCGCTGATATTTTTTTAAAGCCTCTTAAAAAGTTTGCTCTTAGTTTTGATCTAGATGCAACGACTTCAAACATTAAGCCTTTTGGTATTTTAGGGAAAGCTTCATTATTAGGGCGAAATATGTTTAAAGGATCAGAAATTCTTGAATTGGCATTTCAAGGTTCTTTTTTAAATGTTTCTAATGATGCATCAAATAGTTCACAGTTTTTTAATGCTTGGGAATTTATTTCTAGTGCATCTTTAAAATTTCATCGAATTGTATTTCCGGTAAGTACATCATCATTAATACCAAAATATATGGCTCCAAGTACCAATGTGGATATAAGTGTAAGCTTTCAAAAAAACATTGGATTAGACAGACAAACTATTACAGGAGGGTTGGCATATTCATGGAAAAGTTCTAAAAAAACAGGACATAGAATTGACTTTTTAAATTTACAATACATTAAAAATCAAAACATTGATAATTACTTTAGGATATATAATTCTGAATATGAAAAATTAAATGATGTATCTATAGAAATTACCGGAAATGAATTACCTGAAAACACAGTTGAAAACTACAATGTAATATTGACTGAGATGACAGATTTCTTAGCGGAGAATGATAATCAAAATAATTATCCAGAAGAATATGATAAAGTATCAGATGTAAATGAACGGCACGATATTTTGACGGAAGATATAATGGTACCTGTAATTGCATATTCATTTGTTTATAATTCAAGAAAAAATATAAAAGATAATAATTTTTCTTATTTCACAGCTAAGTTTGTTTCGTCAGGTGGACTAACAAATGCTCTTGTTAAAGATAGAAATGAAGATGGTCAAAAAGTATTATTTGATGTTCCAATTGCTCAATATATAAAAACAGAATTTGAATATAAAAAATACTGGGAACTTAGAAAAGACAATATTTTAGTTTTTAGAACTTTTGTTGGTGCTGCAATGCCATATGGTAACTCAACTACCATTCCATTCAGTAGAAGTTATAGTGCAGGAGGAAGTAATGAAATTAGAGCATGGCGTACTTTTGATCTAGGTCCTGGAGCAGAGCGTAATACTTTAGAATATAATGTATCTACATTTAAATTAGTTACCAATTTAGAATATAGGTTTAGAATGACCAATAAAATATTTAGTGCTTTATTTGTTGATGCGGGTAATATTTGGGATATAACAGACTCAAATTTAGTGTCAGAAGAAGCTAAATTAAAAAGCTTTAGTTCTTTAAAAAACATAGCGGTTGGTTCAGGATTTGGTATAAGATATGATTTTGGGTTTTTAGTTTTTCGATTTGATATTGGATTTAAAACCTACGAACCTTATTTATTATCAGATAACAAATGGTTTGTAAATTATAACTTCGGAAATGCCGTATACAATATAGGCATCAATTATCCATTCTAATTCGTATTATTTCGTATTTTTGTTTCATTAATTTAAAAATAAGAAAAATGGCACAAAAAATAAAAGCTGGTGTAGCAACAGGAAAAGTTGTTCAAGAAATTTTCAAATTAGCTAAAGAAAAAAACTTTGCTATACCTGCAGCAAATGTTATTGGCTCAAGTTCAGTTAATGCAGTTCTAGAAGCAGCAAAAGAATTAAATGCCCCAGTAATTATTCAATTTTCAAATGGAGGAGCTCATTTTAATGCTGGTAAAGCTTTGAGTAATGAAAATCAAGTTGCAGCAATAGCCGGAGCAATAGCTGGAGCAAAGCATGTTCATGAAATGGCTAATCTTTATGGAATTCCAGTAATACTACACACAGATCATTGTGCAAAAAAATTATTACCTTGGATAGATGGCTTATTAGATGCTGGTGAAGAATTTTATAAACAAAATGGAATACCTTTATTTAGCTCACATATGATAGATCTTTCAGAAGAACCACTGGAAGAAAATATTGAAATTTCTAAAAGATATTTAGAGCGTATGAGTAAAATAGGTATGACTCTTGAAATTGAATTAGGTATCACAGGAGGTGAAGAAGATGGAGTTGATAATACAGATGTAGATGTTTCGAAGCTTTATACACAACCTGAAGAAGTTGCTTATGCTTATGAAGAACTTTTAAAAGTAAGTGATAAATTTACAATTGCTGCTTCTTTTGGAAATGTTCATGGAGTTTACAAACCAGGAAATGTAAAATTGACCCCAAAAATTTTAGATAATTCTCAAAAATATATTGAGAAAAAATTCAATACTGATAAAAACCCTGTAGATTTCGTATTTCATGGAGGGTCTGGATCTACTTTAGAAGAAATCAGAGAAGCTATCGGTTATGGAGTTATAAAAATGAATATTGATACAGATTTACAATATGCTTATATGACCGGTATTAGAGATTATATGGCTAATAAGAAAGATTATTTAAAAGGTCAAATCGGTAATCCTGATGGAGAAGATGCTCCAAATAAAAAATACTATGATCCAAGAAAATGGGTGCGTGAAGGAGAAATTACATTTAGAGAAAGGATAAAACAAGCTTTTGAAGATTTAAATAATGTCAATACACTTTAGTTTGGAACTGGAGAATTAACTAAAAATTGATTCTCCAATTTTTTTTCTAACTTGCCACCCATTTTAAAGTTTAATATAATTGTTATAAATTATTTATAACGATTAAAATTACAACAATATGACTTCTTGGTTTAAAAGAAAAGATAAAGGAATTCAAACTCCAACCGAAGAAAAAAAAGATGTTCCAAAAGGGTTATGGTATAAAACTCCTAGTGGAAAAATAATTGATTCTGATGATTTAAAAGAACACTTATATGTGAGCCCTGAAGATGGTTATCATGTAAGAATTGGTAGTGCTGAATATTTTGAAATATTGTTTGATGACAATAAATTTAAAGAGTTAAATGTCAAACTTACATCTAAAGACCCTTTAAAATTTAGTGATACTAAAAAATATACAGATCGATTAAAAGAAGCTTATAAAAAAACCAACTTAAAAGATGCTGTACGTACGGCAGTTGGCAAATCATTAGGTAAAGATCTAGTTATTGCAGCTATGGATTTTACTTTTATAGGAGGTTCTATGGGAAGCGTTGTAGGCGAAAAAATTGCCAGAGCAATTGATTATTCTATTAAAAAGAAAATACCTTTTTTGATGATTTCGAAATCAGGTGGCGCTAGAATGCAGGAAGCCTCTTTAGCATTAATGCAATTGGTAAAAACATCGGCAAAATTAGCACAACTTGCAGAGGCTAAAATTCCATATATTTCTTTATGTACTGACCCAACTACTGGCGGAACAACAGCTTCATTTGCAATGTTAGGAGATATCAATATTGCCGAACCAAATGCCTTAATTGCATTTGCCGGACCAAGAGTGGTAAAAGATACAACAGGTAAAGATTTACCAAAAGGGTTTCAACGATCAGAATTTTTGTTAGAACACGGGTTTTTAGATAAAATTATAGAAAGAAAAAATTTAAAAAATCAAATAAATTTATATATTGATTTAATCCAAAATAACCCAATAAGAAAGTAAATTATTTATATTTAAATAGAAATTAAAAAACTCTAAATGTTTAAAATCACTTAGAGTTTTTAATTATATAAATGTACTATTTTTATCTATTACCTAAATGAATTTCATGTTCTTCGCCGTTAATAGTAACTATTGCTAAATCATCACAATCTCCATTACCATAATTTAGTACTGCAGTATTTTCATTTTTTGTTAAGTTAACAATTCCGCTTACCAAAAACTTACAAGCTAATTCTCTTCGTAATGGTTCAATAACTTCAGCAGAAAGAATGGTTTCGTCTTTTTTAGTAAAAGTACCATTACCTGTAATTAAAAACACATTGTCTCCCCAAGTACCTGTACCTACGCCTTCAATCCATTCTCTTACTTTTACACCCTCTTTACTTGCAAATGATTCATCAGGCCAAGTAACAGTAATTTCAAAAGTTTTTGTTGATTGTGGGTTTCCGTTTTCATTAGAACGTTCTCTTAAAATAGTACCACCGCCTGCAACATTTTTATAGTTAAAATAAAAATCTTCAAAAGTATAAGAAATAATTCTAGTTGCAGCTTCAGGATCTCTTTCATAATTTAAAATAATTGTACCACTAACAAAGTTTCCATTACGCAATTCACAACCATCACCAAAATCAATAGTAGTAGTTTTCATGTTTTGTACTAACACTACGGTAATAGTAACACAATCAGGTAAATACCTATCTTTTATTGTTTGTGTTTTTCTTAAATCAGAAAATTCTTCATTTAAATAAGTTTCCTCTATAATTACATTCACATCTTCTGATATGTTATCAACTTCAGCTTGTGTTTCAGTAGTTTTTACATCTATTACTTCAGATTTTAATTCTTCTTGAATTTCATTATTGTCATTACAGCCAGTAAGCACTAACCCTAATAGAACAACGGCTATCATTCCAACTATAAATTTTTGTCTTCTCATGATAATTAATTTTTAATAGTTTATGTATCTGAGACTTTATAAAAACGAAAAGGTTTAAAATCATTAAATAAAGATAATTGTAAAACAAAAACAACACCTCTCAATTAGTTGCCAATCAAAATAATAGTATTATATTTGCCGCCTAATAAAATATTAGTACATAAAAATTATTAATTAAAATTTAATGTTAGCATGTATTTAACAGCTGAAAAAAAGAGTGAGATTTTCAAAAAATATGGAAAATCTGAAAAAGACACAGGTACTTCTGAAGGACAAATAGCATTGTTCACCTACCGAATTGGCCATTTAACAGAACATTTAAAAAACAATCGTAAAGATTTTAATACACAACGTTCGTTAGTGAAGTTAGTTGGTAAACGTCGTGACTTGTTAGACTATTTAATTAAATCCGATATCGCAAGATACCGTGTAATAATTAAAGAATTAGGTATAAGAAAATAACCTATAATTGAGAGGCTTTATGCCTCTCTTTTGTTTTTAAAAGAAATCAGATAAATCATTTTTAAGAGTTTTATTTGATTAGATTTGTAAAAAAATACTCAAATCTCATACAATTAAGTTTATTGTTGAGAGACTAAAGTAATTCATTGGCAAACAGCTCTTAAAAAAGAGCAAACAACACAACTACAAAGTTTAACCATGAATTAACAAATTTGCTTTGATAAAAAGCAAATTCTAAAAACAAATTATGATTCCAAAAGTATTTAAAGAGGTTATTGACCTCGGTGATGGAAGACAAATCTCCATCGAAACAGGAAAATTAGCAAAGCAGGCACACGGTTCTGTTGTTGTACAATCAGGAAACTGTATGTTATTATGTACGGTTGTTTCTAATTACAAACAAAGTGATCTTGATTTTTTACCTTTAACGGTAGATTATCGTGAAAAATTTGCCGCTGCTGGTCGTTATCCAGGTGGTTTTTTCAAAAGAGAAGCAAGACCAAGTGATGGTGAGGTATTAACCATGAGATTGGTTGCCC
>JAUWLK010000002.1 GCA_030613745.1 Flavobacteriaceae bacterium
GTTTTAAAGTATCTGCTTTAGGTATTGCAGTAAGACCTGTTACTTGACTCTCTAAAGGCAAGTATGCATCATTTTGCTGTGCCATAATTTCATAAGCAGCAATGTTTGGATAGACAAAAACCCTACTTGCTACAGGGGGTGAAAAAATATCATGAACCATGATTACTCCAACCTTATTTACTGATTTATGAAAGTCGGAAGCTGTTATTACTATGGGTTCTTCTTTTTTACTGCAAGAAACCAAAAGTGTAATTGTCAATAATAATATTAGTTGATTTTTAATCATCATATAATTTATTTTTTTAATTCATAAACTTGAGCCATATCATCATTTATAGTAACCAATAAATAAGGTTTGTTATTTAAGCTTATTATATTTAGATGTCTAATAGATTTTTGTGCAAAATCCAATCCTAATTGATATCCTGAAATTATTTCACTTTTATTTTTTATCACAGCTCCTGAAAATGAGTCAAATCTACCATGAAATGGTATTACACCAAAATAATTTCCTGCAGCTAAAATTTCGGTTTCCCCATCATTATCAAAATCATAATTCAAAAAACAGGTTATGGGTGATATTTGTAATTCCGATTGAAAAGGGACAAAATTAAATTGTCCTTTTTTATTTTCTAAGTATCCTGATTGGAGTTCATGCACTTCCAATAGTTTAGCACTTTGGAGACTATTTTTATCAAAAACTTCTTCTATAGTTTTTCCGGCATAGCTTTTATAAGTATTGAATTTTTTTCTAAGACTTACTAGTTGTCCAGAAAGTTCATCTAAACCTAAAAGAGGATAATAGTTGCCATTTTTTTCTATAGTTATTATAGTTTCAGTACTTCCATTTAGATCAAAATCAGCATAATACATTTTCATGGGATATTTATTTGTTGCCTTAAATCTAGTGTTAGTTCCCCAATTTCCTAATAAATAATCAATATCTCCATCATTATCAATATCAAAAGGAATAATACTCCGCCATAGACCATTTAGTTTTTGATTTAAAAGATCAACTTTAATAAGTAATCCATTTTGATTTTTGAAGAATTCAGGTTGCATCCATTCACCAACAACAATTAAATCTTTAACACCATCGTTATCAAAATCATCCCAAACTGCATCAGTGATCATTCCGACATTTTGTAGTTCTTCATTCTTTGCTAAAGAGAAACTGCCTTTATCGTTAATCAGGATATATGAATTAGGAATTTTTCCAAAATCATTAGAAATAGTATTACCAGCTACAAAAAGATCTAGATCTCCATCATTATCAATATCATTGGTTTTAATTACAGAGGCGTTTTCAAAATAATCAGGAAGTTTAGTAGCTATGAATGTTGAATCTGTCTGAATATAATAACTGTCTAATAAAGGTTTCATTTTATTGTAAAAATCAGCCCCGCCAGATCCTAGAAAAAGGTCATTTTTTCCATCATTATTCAAGTCAGCAATTATAGCCGAAACATCTTCTTTGATAGAATCATTAGCTATAGTGACAATTCTATTTTCAATATATATGGAATCTTTTTGTATATATATTTTTGAGGCTATGTGTTTAGAACCCCCAAAGAAAATATCCTCTTTGCCATCATTGTCAATATCTCCTATTGCTGTTGCCGGTCCTCTGTCAGAAATTTGATATGGTATGAGTTTCTGTCTGTTAAAGTCAATATAATTATCTTCATCATGTTTAAAATCAATTCCTAAATTATTTTTAACTCTTTTGAATAATATTTCAGTTTTTGGTTGAAGAGATTTGTATTCAAACGGTTTAGTATTTTCAGGAGAAATAATTAATGTTTGATTGACAGCAATATTTTTTAATAATTGATATGTCTTATTTGGCCATATAATCTTAATTGAATCTATCTTCTCCACATTTCCATATCCAAAATGTATGATTGGTTCGGATGATGCCTGAAATCCTCTTACAGTATATAATTCTTTATATTGTAGATTTCCATCAACATAACTAAATACTTTGGTACCAATACCAAAATGATTTGGATTAGGGTAATCAAATTTTATTTTTAAAAAATTTGCTTTGCTATTGGTTTTATTTATATATAAAGCAGCTTCATTATTGAGAATATTTATTACTAAATCCAGATCTCCATCATTATCTAAATCGCCTAAGGCAGTAGCACCTGAAACCAATGTGTCATTTACGATCCAGTTTCCTGATTTATTCTCAAAAAACAAATCACTACCACCTTTAAAGATATAGTTATGAACCTTTCCGGAAGGCATCAGGTCTATCGCTTTTTGATCTACTAATTTAGTATTCATTATCTTTTTTTGAATTTGCTCACTGGATACGAATTTGATAAAATCTAAATCATTAGGGCGTTTAGGAATTCCATTTGAAATAAATAAATCTTGTTCACCATCCTGATTATAATCAGCAAATAAAGGACTCCAACTCCAGTCTGTTGCTGCAATACCACTTAATAAAGCAGTTTCTAAATAATTACCATTTTGCTGATTAATGTACAACATGTTTCTTGTATACTGATAATGATAACCGTAATGTCCGGTACGTAATTTTTGAATTTGAATATCATCATCTCCTTCAGATGATTTTAAGGCCTTTTCATCTTCAGGGAGCATATCTAAAGATATAATATCGGGCCAACCATCATGGTTAATATCAGCAACATCATTTCCCATTGAAGCTTGAGATGTATGTCCAAAAAATTCTTTTAATCGTTCGCTAAAAGTGCCATCACCATTGTTAATATAATAGTAATCATCTTCATGAAAATCATTGCCAATAAAAATATCTGGATAACCATCTTGATTAAAATCGGCTATTGATATTCCGAGACCATAACCATTTGCACCACCAAAAATACCGGCTTGCTCACTAACATCAGTAAATTTTTCACCATCGTTTCGAAGTAATTTGTCTCCTGTTTGAAAATTTCTTTTATTTCTTATATCAGAACGACCAAAAGATTCTTGTGTATGTACAGCATGATTAAGAATGTATATGTCTAAATCTCCATCAAGGTCATAGTCTAAGAAAGCTATATTTGAACTGAATGTTTCAAAATCTAATCCATATTTAGCAGCACTTTCTGTAAATGTATTATCACCATTATTGATATACAATTCGTTGTATCCGCCAAATCCGTTTATACCAATGACAGCACAAACATAAATATCTAAAAGACCATCACCGTTTATATCACCCATTACAGATCCTGTATTCCAAGTACTGTTACCTGAAACACCTGCTGATTCAGTTATATCTTCAAATTTTAAATTGCCTTTATTCAGGTATAATTTGTTTTTTACCTGATTTCCTGAAAAGAAAATATCTGGAAGATCATCATTATTAATATCGCCAAGGGCAACACCTCCACCATTGTAAAAATACAAATAATCAAGAATATTTAGATCGTTTTTTTCAGTAATCGTATTCTTAAAATCAATGCCAGTAGATTTTGAGGAAGGGTTTTTAAACAATTCTCCTTCTTTGGATATGCAACCAAGCAATACAAATGTTAAACTTATTAGTGCTAAATATTTATTCATTGATCGAGAAAATTTTAGGTTTTTCATCATTGATAGCAAAAAGGAAAAATACTTTACCATTTTTATCTTTAAATTGCTTTATATGTTTTACTTCACTTTTAATAAAAATTCCACTTTTGTCATAGTTTTGCCATGTGAATTCAAGATTACCATCATTTAATAAAACATCTCCGTAGTCTGCATCTAGCCGAGAGAATTGAGGTTTAAACTCAAAATTATTACCGGCCATGATAAGATCTAAATTCCCATCTTTATCAATGTCAGTACATACAATGCCATTAATACATGAAAATTGTACTCGGGTTGGTAGTTTTTTAATAGTAAACTTACCATTGCCTTCATTAATAGCGATTATAGTTTCTGAAATGTTCATTTTTTTCATAATGGTATTTTGAAATATTTCTTCTGAAAATAATTCACTTACAGTTTTATGAGCATATTCAGAAGCTTTTAAGTTTTGTTTTTTTAGAAATGAGATTTGATTAGTAAGTTCTTTCTTCATATGAATAGGGTAATCCTTCCCATCAATATTTCGAGTCATAATTTGCTCAATAGTACCATTATTATCAAAATCATTTATCCACATTTTCATTGGATTTTCTTGAGAAGCTCTATAAAGCGTGTTATTACCCTGGTTGCCAAAAATAAAATCCATATCTCCATCATTATCAAGGTCTGCAGTCCCAATAGCATTCCATATTCCATAATAATCATCTAATGTAGAAGTTAGCTTAACAAGTCTTCGTCCATTATTTTTATAAATTTTTGGAGTATCCCATTCTGAAACAGTAATAAGATCTTTTTTGTTATCATTATTTACATCTATCCAAATAGCATCGGTAATCATACCTGCATCTTTAAGATCGTATGCTATTCGTTCTGTTGCATTATTAAAAGTTCCATCTCCATTATTTTCTAAAAACAAGTGGTTTGGATTCACTCCATAATTACTTACAATACTTCTTGATCCAATAAACACGTCTATATCTCCATCGTTATCAAAATCATGTGGACTAATTACAGCTGTGTTTTTATTTACAGTTGGTATAAAGGTTTCTGATTTAGAAAAATAACCCTTACCATTATTTAGATATAATCTGGTTTTATAAGTATTTTCCTCGCCGATTTGATTTCCTCCAGAACCTACCATTAGATCCAAATCTCCATCACCATCAACATCAAAAAATGCTGCAGCAGTGTCTTCAAAGTCCTCATCTGAAACAA
Organism: Flavobacteriaceae bacterium; assembly: GCA_030613745.1. Lineage (GTDB taxonomy): Bacteria > Bacteroidota > Bacteroidia > Flavobacteriales > Flavobacteriaceae > Lutimonas. The sequence goes on from JAUWLK010000002.1 coordinate 4,768, forward strand.
ATACCTGTTGCGTATTTATTTTTAATTTACCTTTTCCTTTATGTAGATAGATTATTCCTGATTGACCTTTGGCTCCTCCAATAAAGACATCTTCATTTCCATCATTATTTATATCGCCTATAGCCAAGGCAGGACCTTCTTGTGAAAGCATTTTTGTAATAAGACCTTCATGATTAAAATCTGAATACATATTTTCTTCATGTGCCACTAATTTATTATTAGTTATTTCAGTTAGAAGGGTTTTAATTTTTCCTTTTTTAAAAGGAATGAAAACTTCTGAAGCTTCTGATTGTTTTAAAGTTAAAACCTGATTTGCTTGAATATTTGTTAATTTTTGTGTTTTATCGTCAGGCCAAATTACACGGAGGGAGTCAATACTTTCCGAAGTACCTAACCCGATGGTCATGACATAATCTACAGATGATTGAAACCCTCTGGATGACACTAGTTCCTGAATTACAATATTATCGTCATAATAAAGTTTTATTGAGGTTCCTATTGCAAATTTATTACTTTGTTTGCCTATGAAGTTCAATTTTATATAGTTATTATCGGTCAGAGTTTCGGCATTATTTCTATAAATAAAAGCTTCCATATTTACATTGTTGATTACCAAATCGAGATCTCCATCATTATCTAAGTCGCCATAAGCAGCTCCATTTGACATACTCGGAATTTCAAAGCCCCATTCTTTATTAGCATTGTTAAAAGTAAGATCACGATTGTTTTTGTAAGCATAATTTGGCTGAGGTTTAACAGGCATTCTATTAATTATGGAGTCAATAGCTTCCTTTTTACCCGTTAATGCCATGTTTTGAATGATTTCATTAGCAAAATAATCCACAAAATCAATATCAGTTAGATCATGGTTGATCCCATTTGTGACAAAAATATCTCTAAAACCGTCATTATCCATATCAAAGATTAGACCTGCCCAACTCCAATCTGTTGAAGAAATTCCACTAAAGCAGGCAATTTCCGAAAAAGTATTATTACCATTATTTAACTGGAGAGTGTTTTGTATGTATTGCTGATAAAAATCTTTGCTTTGTTTCAATTTATATATATTATAACCTTCAAACTCCATTACTGATTTAACACGTTGATCACCTTCGGGTAACATATCGGTAATAAAAATATCTATTAAACCATCATTATTAATATCTCCCATATCTATTCCCATAGCAGAAAGTGATAGATGTGATGTCCAATTTTTAACTTCTTCTGTAAATGTACCATCGTGATTATTTATATATAAATAATCACGTTCATAAAAATCATTAGAAACATATATATCAGGATATAGATCCCCATTAATATCACTTATCATCACTCCTAAACCAAACCCTATAAGGCTTCCATAAATACCTGCTTCTTCACTTACATCAGTAAATCTACCTCCATCATTTCGTAAAAGCATATCTCCAACTCCTCTAAAAATACCAGGCACACCTTCCCAATCCTGTGCTCTGACTTCTCTTTGCTTGGCATAAGCTAAACTAGTAACAGGAATATTACTATTGTTAAGAATATAGGCATCCAAATCACCATCTTTATCATAATCGAAAAAGGTTGCATGTGTTGTAAAGCCGGTTTTAGCTAAATTATATTGTTCGGCTTTTTCAGTAAAAGTAAGATCTCCGTTATTAATATATAAATCATTATCATGATTATTACCTTCCAAATTTCCTGCATTACTTACATAAATATCCAGTAAACCATCCTGATTTATATCAACCATAGTTACACCTGTTGACCAAGGTTTATTACCTGAAACACCTGCAGACTCAGAAATATCTTCAAACGTAAGATTACCTTTATTTAAGTATAGCTTATTGGGTCTCATATTAGCTGTCATATAAATATCTGGAAGCCCATCATTATTAATATCACCAATAGCAACACCACCACCATTATAAAAGTTTCTGTATTTAAATATGTTGAATTTTTTTTGGTTTACAACTTCGTTAATAAAATCTACACCAGTCTCTTCTGAACTAAGTAGAGTAAACAATGTCGCAATATTATCTTTTGATTTTAGTTCTCCTTCTTTTTTTGATTCACAAGAAAAAAATAATATTGTGCTTATCAAAATTATTACCAAGTTTTTAAATAGTTTAAATTTCATTTTTAGTTCTTCTTCTTTTTTATAAAAATAGGAGTATTGTTATTTATAGTAATAATTAAGTACTCAATTTCGTTTATTTTTATTTTTTTAATATCTCTAGCTTGACCTGAAATATCAAAAGATGGATTTGGTTTTACTTTAAAAAATCCTTTTTGGTCATTGAGTAGTAATGTACCATGAAAAGCATCTAATCTACCCAATTGTGTACTAATATCATAATCATTTCCAGCAATTAATATATCTTTAAAACCATCTCTATTAAAATCATCCAAATACAAAGTTCTAATAGAAGATACCTGTGTTAAAAAAGGTAATTTTATTTTATTAAATTTATTTTCCCCTGTATTTTCAAAATAACAACTTGCCAACTCAAATACTTGTTTTTTATAAGCATCATTTAATTTATCACTAGCAAACAAGTTTGAGAAATCAGACCGAGCAAAATCAGTATAAGAAAGGAATTTTTTATTGAGCATTGGTATCTGTTTGGTCAGATTATCTTTTGAAGAGAAAACAGTCTCTTTCGTTTGAGTATAGTAAGAAACTATTGCTTCATCTTTGCCATTATTATCAAAATCATTAATGTATAATTGTAAAGGTTCATGTTTTGAAGCGTTTAAACGAGTGTTTAAGCCCCAATTACCAACAACAAAATCAATATCACCATCCTTATCAAAATCATCTGCTTTTATTTTGTTCCACCAGCCATTAGTATACTTCAGGTTATTTTTAGATTGTAATTTAAATTGATTTTTATGATTAATAAAAATGGAAATTGGCATCCAGTGCCCTATTGCAATTATGTCAAGAAGTTTATCACCGTTTAAGTCTATTATAGCCAAGTCTTCTATTAAACCAATATTGGATAAATCTTTAGCAATAATTGTACTTACGTCTTTGAAATTTCCATGTCCATCATTTTCAAAAATATAATTCTTTGCTGATCTCCCAAAATTTTGTGGAAGTGCATTTGATCCTATTATAATATCTTGATCACCATCAAGATCAAAATCAAATGCTTTAACTACTGATGCATTTATTTCAATTTTTTTAAATGCATTACTTAACTTAAAGTTTCCATTCTCATTGAGGTACAGTCTTGGCACTAATGCTGTTCCTGATTTAAATTCATTTCCACCAGAGACAACCAAAAGATCTTGATCTCCATCATTATCAGCATCAAAAAAAAGATTATCAGTATCTTCATTAATACTGTTTTTTTCAAAAGATTCCTGTAAAGAAATTGAAAATACCCCTTTTTTATTCTGAATATACAGTGTTCCAGGTTGTTTTTTAGCTCCACCAATAAAAATATCATCTAAACCATCTGTATTAATATCACCAACTGATATTTTTGGACCTTCAAATCCTTTTGTATAAGGGATTAAAGGTTCCCGGTTAAACTCATAAGATGGTAGTTCCTGATGTTTAAGTTTTATGGGAGAATCAACATTAGTTAAAAAACTATCATTTTGAGAATTAAAGGAATAAAAGTCACCTGAAGCCTCATTATATTTTAACGCTATTGATATATTGGATTTGATTTTTTTTAAAGTTTGAAACTTTCCACCTGGCCAAATTACAGTAAGTGAATCAGCAAAGTCATATTTCCCAATACCAATATTTAATTCTGGTGAAATTGCTGATAAATAACCTCGTGATAAAAAATTTTCATTTGTAATAGTCAATGAATCTAAATAAACAATAACTTTAGATCCAATTCCAAATTTATTTTTAAAAGGACCTTTAAATTTAATTTTTAAATAATTGTTTTTAATTTTTATATCAGATTTGTTTTCTAAAATAAATGCTTTGTCGTTTACATTATTAACAACAATATCTAAATCACCATCATTATCAAGATCTGCATATATTACACCATTACTAAATGAAGGAATCTTTTCAAACCAATTATCAGTATAATTTGAAAAAGTTAAATCTGCATTATTTTTAAAAAAATAATTTGAAAGTTTTTTTTCTGGAATTTCATTTGTAAAAGCCATATCTTCATAACTCATTCCTTTATTGATACGTTTTTGAATTTTTTCATTGACAATAAAGTTTATAAAGTCCATATCATTGGTGGCGCCTTTTATTCCATTAGAAATAAAAATATCTTTATAACCATCATTATCAAGATCAACAATGAGTGGCCCCCAAGACCAATCGGTTGCAACTATACCCGAAGCAAATGCAATTTCGCTGTATTTTGTATTGCCTAGATTTAAATGCAATGTGTTTTGTGTAAATTGAGCTTGATAACCTTTTTTTAAATATTGACCATAAATTTGATTATCATATTCTGAACCTGATTTTTTATATGTTTCTATATTTTCTGGAAGCATATCTAAAGAAACAATATCAGTAAGTCCGTCATTATTTATATCAGCGATATCATTTCCCATTGAAGCCTGTGAGGTATGCCCTAAATTTGTTATATCTTTTGAAATGATCTCTTCAAAAGTTCCGTTTTTTTGATTGATGTACAAATAATCATTTTCAAAAAAATCATTTCCAATATATATATCAGGGTAACCATCATTATTTAGGTCACTAATAGATAAACCTAAGCCATAACCTATTTTTCCTTGAAAAATTCCTGCTTCTTGAGATATTTCTATATACTTACCATTATCATTTTTAAACAATTTATCACCGGAAAAGCTATCAATCTCGTTTCTTTGACTTCCTTTACCATAAGTTCTGTTTGGATAAACGGAATGATTCATTAAGAACATATCCAAATCTCCGTCTAAATCGAAATCAAAAAAAGAAGATTGTGTAGCAAAACTTAAAATATCTAGATTGTAAGCTTTTGCATTTTCTTTAAATGTAGGATTACCATCACTTGATAATCCTTGATTGATATAAAGTAAGTTTTTACCTTTAATATTTTTAAAATCACCTACTTTGCAAATATAGATATCAAGTAAGTTATCATGGTTAATATCAACAAGTGTAACTCCGTTAGTCCATTCTTCAGAATTATTTATACCTGCTTTTAAAGATATATCTTCAAACTGTAAATTACCTTTATTTAAATATAGCTTATCATGAACTTGATTGCCGGTAAAATACAAGTCAATTAATCCATCATTATTAAAATCTCCTGCAGCAATTCCTGCACCATTATAATAATAAAGGTAAGAAAGTATGTTTAAAGAAGGAGTTGGTGATAATTTGTTGTTGAATTGAATTCCTGTATTATTTTTTAATACGAATAATTTTTTTTTATCATTACAAGAATTAAATAAAAATATAATAAATAAAAAATATAATACTTGAGATGGTTTCATTATATTAAAAAATACCAATTATTAAAGATAAGTTTAACACAGTGTTTTCAATTTATAAAACTAATTTAAATATTTAGGAATACCTTCTGGTTTTTCATAAAAAAAGCTAACTTTAAAAGCTAGCTTTTTTTATACTTTATACTTTTACTTAATTAATGTATTATAATTACTGCTAAAGTATGTTATTAGTTAATAAGTTGTAGTTAATGATAGTTTAAAAAGATTAATGAAAAGTTAAAAAGATTAATGAAAAGTTAAAAACATGATTTATAAAGGTATTATATAGATATTAGCATGTAATGAATGAAAAAAAATCCCATATAATAATATTTATAATATTTATAATATCAATAATTGGACTCTCAATTGTGCAGTATCAATATTTACGCATTGGTTTAAATCTAGCTAAAGTCCAATTTAATGAAAAAATGGGTTTGGTTGTAAATAATATCAAAGAAGGACTTAAACAACCCGATGAATTGACTTTTTTAGTAGGAAAAGCTATCACTAAAGATGACACTTATTTTAAGCTTAGTATTGATAGTGTACATGATGCCTCAAGTTATTTTATGAATGATTTTTTAAAAGATAAACTATTGCAGCAAGGTATTAAAACAGAATTTACTTATACTTTAACTGCAAAAGACTCAACAGACTATTTAAAGTCACCTAATTCTTATAATAATGAAGAATCTCTTTTAAAGTATACAATAGCACTAGATGGTTATTTGCCTTCATTAGTTAAAAAAAGACTTGTTCTAGAACTTCAATTTAAAAATTTAAACAATTATTTTTTATCTCAGATAAACGGATTAACAATACCTAGTTTATTATTTATTGTGGCAATAATTTTTGTTATAATTTGGGTTCTTAAATCGTTTTATTGGCAAAAAAATTTAATAACAATAACCAATGAATTTATTAATAATCTTACGCATGAATTAAAAACTCCTGTTTTTTCTATTGGAATTGCAACAAAAATATTACAAGAAAAAACTAATAATGAAAATAAAGAATTGGTAAATATGATACGTGGTCAAGTTGATAAACTTAAAAATCAAATTGAAAAAGTATTAGAATTGGCAAGCTTAGAAGGTAAAAAGAATTTTATTGAAAAAAAGGTTATAGATTTTAAACCTATAATTTTAAAATTAATAAAAGATTTTGAACAATTAGCAGTTTTAGAAAACATTAATTTTATTAGTGAAGTTAAGGGTAGTCAGTTTATTATTAATTGTGAACCATATCATCTTGAAAATGCAATTAATAGTCTTTTAGATAATGCTAATAAGTATTCAAAAGAAAATATAAAAATTATACTTTTGGTTTTTAAAGATAAAAATAAATTATTTATTAGTGTGAAGGATAACGGTATAGGAATTACTGATGAAGATAAAAAAAAGATTTTTGATAAGTATTTTAGAATATCAGCAGGAGATGTTCATAATGTTAAAGGCTATGGTTTAGGATTGAATTATGTAAAAAGAATTGTAAAACTTCACAAGGGTACAATAGCTGTAAAAAGCAAATTAGGTGAAGGCTCAGAATTTATATTTAGTTTACCTTTGTATAACAATGAAAAAAACTAAAAAAATATTATTAGTAGAAGATGATGAGTCTTTAGGATATTTACTTTCAGAATATCTTAGGATGAAAGATTTTGATGTTATTTGGAAAAAAAATGGTATTTCAGCTTTGGAAACTATTCGTCAAGATTATTTTGATTTGATTGTATTAGATGTGATGATGCCAGATATGGATGGTTTTACTTTAGCAAGAAGAATTAAGCAACAATTTACTGAAACCCCTTTTATTTTTTTAACGGCACGCTCTTTAAAAATAGATGTTTTAAAAGGATTTTCTTTAGGTGCAGTTGATTATTTAAAAAAACCTATAGATGAAGAAGAATTAGTAGTAAGATTAAATACATTATTAAATACTTTGTATGTTAATAAATTAACTTCAAATAATAATAAAGGTAAATTTACTTTAGGTGATTATGTATATAATAAAAATAATCTTCAATTAGTTTATAAAGATGGTTTTGTGCAACAATTAACATTTAAGGAAAATGAGTTATTGTATCTTTTGGTTATCAAACAAAATGAATTGTGTTCTCATAAAGAGATTTTAAATAGCATTTGGAGTAAAAATGATTTTTTCAGTAAAAAAAGTTTAAATGTTTTTGTTTCACGGTTAAGAAAATACTTTAGTAAAGACCGATCAATCAGAATTGAAAATGTTCATAATCAAGGATTTATTTTTAAATTAGATTAAATAAGTTTGTTAAAATAAATTAGTTGTATAAAAAAACACCCTTGAAGAAGGGTGTTTTACTTTTTATTAAAAAGGATAATTTAATATCCAGGATTTTGAACCAAATTAGGGTTTGATAATAAAGCATTAGATGGAATTGGAAATAAATTTTTATTTGCATCACCAACAGCTCCTGGGTCTTTAAACTCCCAATCTTTAGTAAATTGACCAAAACGAACTAAGTCATTCCTTCTGGTAAATTCTACATACAATTCTCTACCTCTTTCATCCAAAAGATCACTTTCAGAAACACTACCTAAATCGGATGCTCCCCTTAATGCTCTTAATTCATTTACCATAATTGTAGCATCTCCACCACTTCTTAGCATAGCTTCTGCCTTCATTAAATGTGCATCAGAATATCTAAAAATAATTTCATGACTTGTGAAACCACCGTTTGCAGGGTGGTATTTAATAACGCGAATTCCTGTTTTTTCATCATTTCCAGATAATCCGGGAAGTTCTTTTGAAAATACCAAATCTGCTCCTGCTCTGTCTTTAAAGTTAACACCTAAGGAATCAACTTGTTGCCCAATCAAAAACCCATAACCAATACCATAATTAGGATTGTCTGCATTAGTTGAATTAGTTGCATTAGTTGCATCAGGTACCCAACCTCTTCGTTCTTCCTGACCGTCACCTGCTTTGTTAGAATTAGGATTTCCTTCAAAAAGATCATAAAATTCTGCTAAAGTTGTAAAACCATTCCATCCACCACCTGTATTGTCTGGAGTAATTTGGTGATAATGTAATCCGTTCCATATTCTATTTCCTACACCTGTAGGTAAGTACCAAATAGTTTCATCATCAACATCTTCTTTAAATAGATCAAAATAACCTGCTTGTAATCCAAAACCATCAGCTGCAATTGCATCAACAGCAGTAATTACTCCTGCCATATCACCTGAGTCAGCTGAACCTGTACCTTTAAAAATATGGGCATTTAAAAGTAATCTGGCCTTTAAAAAATATGCTGATGCTTTTGATGCTCTATTAGTTTCAGCACTTGGTCCAGTTGCAGGTAAATCAGCAATAGCATCGTTTAAATCCTGTAAAATAAAATCATAAGCTTCTGTACTAGACATAACTATTGGATTAATTTCAGGTCCTTCATCTGGTTGTCTAAATGGTACTTGACCATAAAGGTCTAAAATGGTATACATACTTAAAGCTCTTACAAATTTAGCATCTGCTAATTGTGTTGCTGATGCACTACTTAATGGATCAATTATTTCACTAGCGAGAAATGTATTTTGATTGAACTGGTTCCATACAGTAAGTACATATGCGTGAGATGGTGACCAGGTATGTGCATGTAAAGTTCTCCAAACACCATTATCTCCCCAATCAGTACCTCTAGTAGGTACAAGTTGCTCATCAGTAGTAACTTCATTCAAGGCAAAATAATTACCTTGATCTCCAAACTGTCCATTAAATGAATTGTATAAATTTGAAATGGCAGCATCTACATCTTCCACTCCAGAAAAACCTCCTTCACCACCAGAACTGTGGATAGAGTCTGTTTCTTTAATCTCCAAATTAGTACATGAGATCATAAACAGGGCTGACATCATAGACAGCAATCCTATTCTTTTTATTTGTTTTTTTATCATTATTTTCATGACTTTTTAATTTTTTTTAAAATGTAACATTAAATCCAAAAGTAATTGTTCTTGGTCTTGGGTATGAAGTATAATCTATACCAGCAGTTGGTAAACCATTCAATAAATCCCCTTGAGCAGGACTTGTACTTAACTCAGGATCTAAACCACTATAATCAGTAATTAGAAATAAATTTTGACCAGTTAAGTAAAATCGTAATGAATTCAAAAAGCTATCTTCTTTAATTGGTACTGTATATCCAATAGAAGCATTTTGTAAACGAATAAAATCACCTTTTTCTAAAAACCTTTCTGATACTTCTGCCGCAGCATTACCAGCCTCACCACTTGTTAGTACATTTGGTGTTACATTACGTGCATTGTTAATAGATCCAGCAATAAACAAAGCATTGGCCGTATTGTTGTACACATAAAAACCAGATTGTGCAGATAAAAATGCTGAAAAATCAAAGTTTTTATAAGTAAGATTTGTAGAAAGACCCCAGTTAGTTGTTGGAAGCGCACTTTTTCCTCTAAACTGTTGATTATCATCAGAAATTGGTTGACCATTTGCATCAAAACCTTCAAAACTTCTTATAAAGTAAGAGAATAATGGTTGGTTTTCAGCCAATATTTGAGAATAAGCTTGTGATAATCCTTGTCCGCGAATAGTACCTGCAGGAATTTGTCCTCCAAAATCTTGTAGCTCATTATCATTATAGGCTATGTTAAATCCGGCACTCCAAGTTAAATCATGACTTTGAATTAAGTCATAATTAATTGAAAATTCAATTCCCTGATTTAATACAGTAGCATCTAAATTTTGAAAGAAAAATGGTTGAGGTGAAGGCTGTGCCGCTTCAACACTCAATAAAAGGTCTTTAGTTTCAGATTTATATATATCAATACTACCGTTTAGTCTATTCATGAATAAACCATAATCAATACCAAATCCATAAGAAGTAGTTTCTTCCCATTTTAGATCAGGGTTTGCAAAAGAAACAGGGCCAGTACCCGGTATGTCAATTCCACCATCTTCTTTAATGCCAATACCAGCATATCTTTCTCTACGTATAAAGTTACCATGACCTAAACCATCTTGATTACCTGTAATACCCCAACTTACTCTGGCTTTTAATAGTGAAAAAGTATCTCCCATAAAATCTTCTTCATTTATTTTCCATGCAAATGCAGCTGAAGGAAAAACACCATATTGGTTATCAGAACCAAAACGAGATGAACCATCTATTCTTACTGTACCAGTAAATAAATATTTGTTTGCTATGGTATAATTTGCTCTTGCAAAGTAAGATTGTAATTCGTCAGTAGAATCAAAGGTGTCACCAACAACAGACGATACGTTTGTACCACTAGGAGAGGTTAAGTTATCAGTTGTAGGAGTTGGAAACAAACGATTAACAAATAAACCAGATGAATTAAAACCATACTGTTGGTAAGAACCTGATATAGCACTTTCAATAGCAGCGGCTGAATTTTCTAAATCACTCGCCATTTGATTCATATTGTTAGTACTGTAACCCCAACCATTTACATTTCTACCGCTTCTTTGAAAATCTTGAAAAGAGTATCCAGCAAGTAGGTTCAATTTTGAATTTTCAAAATCTTTATCCCAGTTTAGGGTAAGTTCCAATAATTTACTTTTAGCATCCAAATCATTTAAACTTCCTGTACCATTACCAAAAACACCACTACCAGCATTTCTAGCTAAACCAGATGTTTGTACTTCTCTTGTTGATGTTGAACTGTCATAACCTAAAGTTAATTTAGCTATTAATTCAGAAGTTATATTATAATCTGCAGAAAAGTTAAGTAATATTCTATTTGTTTCAGATGTATTTTGAATATATGCTAACATGTTAGCAGGATTTCTTTGTCCTCCTGAATCAAAATCAGGATCATTTGGCCATGTAGGATTAGCAGAGTATGCAGCTCCTAAAAGATCTCCTTGAAAACCGGCACTACCACTTAGTGCAGGTAATTCATCATCTACTTTTGAAATAGTTGATTGTAAGTTTAATTTTAATTTGTCATCAAAAAATCGATGATTTAGATTTAATCGTCCTGAAATTCTTTGTAAAGACGAGTTTTCCATAATTCCTTGTTGATCCTGATAACCAAATGTAGCTCTTACTGATCCATCTTCATAACTGCGAGAATATGCTAAATTTTGATCGTGAGAAAAAGAATTTCTCGTTACAATATCTTGCCAATCTGTTTTATTACCAAAATCTTGAGCTACTGCATCACCACCAAATTGAGTTACTGCATCTAAAAAAACTTCTGGTTTTAACAAATCATAACTATTGGCAGGTGTTGCATAACTATAGGATGAATTGAATTCAAATTGATTTCCTCTTCCTTTTTTAGTAGTAACAATAACCACACCGTTTGCCCCTCTTGAACCGTAAATAGCTGTAGCCGATGCATCTTTTAAAACACTTATGCTTTCAATATCATTTGGATTTAGAAAGCTAAGTGGGTTTTGAGCTGAACTTGAACCAATTCCATTTCTTGATTCAGCAGAAGTATTTTCACCTGAAAGAGGTACCCCATCAACAACGTATAAAGGGTCATTATTTGATCGTACTGAAGTAGTACCACGAATACGAATTGCTATTCCTGCACCAGGTTCTCCACTGGATTGTGTAATTTGTACCCCAGCAACTTTACCCTGAATAAGTTGTTCAGGAGCAACGATTGCACCTCCGTTAAAATCTTTAGAGGTAACAGAAGCAACAGCTCCAGTTGCATCTTTAACTGTTGTTGTACCATATCCAATTACAATAACTTCATCTAAAGCTTCTGAATCAATTTGCAATTGAACATTGATAACAGATTGGTTGTTTACAGAAACCTCTTGATTAATAAAGCCTATAAAGCTAAATACCAAAATGGCATCATCACCAACACCATCAATGGAATAATTTCCATCAAAATCTGTGGCTGTACCATTTGATGTGCCTTTGACAATAACATTAACTCCAGGTAATGGTCCATCATCACCTGTTACTGTTCCACTTACTGTTTGAGCAAAAATTATGCTACCTGATAGCATAATACTCAAAAACATAAATTGTTTGAGCAATTTGTTTTTCATAATTTATAATAATTAATTTAAGTAAAATATAAGTACTGCAATATAATAAAAAAAATATAATAAAATCTGTATTATATAACAATCTTACAAAGTAAAGGTTAGGAAATTCTTTAAACAAATACAATTCAGTTAAAAATACGTATTATTAGGAATTAAAATAGATTTTATATTTGGGAAGTGTTTTTAAACAGCGATCTAAACTCTATTTTTATTGGATTTCTTTATGAAATTTAATATTTCAGATTGAATAAGTTTAGGATTAGCACCTTCTTTACTTGCAACTAAAGCACCTACTGCACAGGCAAAATCTAAAGCTTCTTCAGGCAGTGTTTTATATAGAAGCTTACTAATTAAAGTAGCTAAAAAAGAATCACCAGCACCAACCGTGTCAACAACTTTTATCTTATAGCCATTATTAACATATAACTGATCATTATAAAGTAAAATAGCACCATCTTTACCTTTTGTAACACATATTTGTTTGGTTTGGGTATGCTGTGAAAGAAATTGGATTTGTTTAATAATAGATTTTGAGTTGAAATTTAAAGCAGTACAAATTTCGTTTAATTCTTCGTCATTACATTTTATAAAGTCAGATTTCATCATTAAATCTAACAATAGATCCATTGTATAAAATGGGGCACGAAGATTTACATCAAATACCTTAAATTTAGCATATTGTAATAACTTTATGAGTGTGTTTTTTGTGATATTATCTCTACAAGCCAAACTTCCAAAAATAAAAACATCTGAAGACCTTACAATTTTAACTATATGATCTGAAACTTCAATTTTATCCCAGGCAACAGGATATTCTATTTCATAAGATGCTGAACCATTTTTATCTAAAGTTATATTGACACAACCAGTTTTGTGAAATTCATCTTGTTGAATTGTAGATGTATCCAATCCATTTTTGCTGATATACAGTAATAGATCTTTCCCATCTTGGTCATTACCAATTCTACTTATTATATTTGTTTTAACACCAAAAGATTGTAATCTTAAGGCTACATTTAATGGTGCTCCACCTATTTTCTTGTGGGTTGGAAATACGTCCCAAAGTACTTCTCCAAAACAGGTTGCAGTTGGCATATTTAAGTTGTTTTTTTATATAAAATTAGTTAAAATAATGAGGTAGATTGACAGTCTCTTGTCTCCATTGTTATTTGATATCCAGTACTTGTTACCAGCCACCTACAATCAAAACAATTATACAAATCAACGAATAAACAAATCCACAATTATTTTTAGTCTTTAATTAATTTTTTTTCTAATTCCTCTAATGATACACCTTTCGTTTCTGGCATAATAAAGATTACGAATAGTAATTGTAATACCATCATAAATGCAAAAACAGCAAATACAGTTCCAGCTCCTATTTTTGCAAATAAGAAGGGAACCATTGACGGAATAATTGCCGCCAAAACCCAATGGGTTGAAGATCCAAATGATTGACCAGATGCTCTTAAGTGGTCTGGGAAGATTTCAGAAATAAATACCCATATAACTGCTCCTTGTCCTATGGCATGAGAAGCGATAAAAATAAATAGGAATATTGGAACTGCCATTCCTTCCCATTTTAAAAAGAATGCCATGGATACAAGTGATAAGGATATAATATACCCAATCGAACCAACATACATAAGTTTCTTTCTACCTAGTTTATCAATAAGTGCCACTCCTAAAAGAGTGAATATCATATTTGTTATTCCTATCCCAATACTACTCAACAAAGCTGTACTTTCACCTAAACCAGCTTCCTGAAATATTCTTGGGGCATAGTATAAAAAGGCATTAATACCCGAAAATTGATTAAAAAAAGCTATTAAAAATGCTAGTATTAAGGGAAAACGATATTTTTTCATAAAAATATTTTCACTGCTGTTGACATGTGCATCTTGACTTTGTTTTATTTCAGAAATGACATCATCAACTGATTGATTAGGGTATAGTATTTTCAAAATATTTTTTGCTTCGGTTTCTTTACCTTTTAAAAGAAGCCATCTTGGACTTTTAGGTACTGTTAAAACCAATAGAGTATATAAAAAGGCAGGAATAGCTTCTACACCAATCATCCATCTCCAAGCATTTTCACCAATATTACTCAACAAATAATTAGATAAAAAAGCGATTAAAATACCTAAAACAATATTAAATTGATAAAGCGCAACTAGTCGACCTCGGTCTTTTGCAGGTGCAATTTCTGAAACATATGCTGGTGCAGCTATCGTAGAAGCTCCAACTCCCAATCCACCTAAAAATCTAAAAAAAGCAAAAGTGTAAGGATCATTTACCAAAGCCGATCCAACTGCCGAAATGGTATATAAAATCCCAATTAAGATTAGTGTTTTCTTTCTACCTAATTTATTTGTAGGTATTCCACCAAATATAGCACCAATTACAGTTCCCCAAAGTGCCATAGCCATAACTACAGTTCCATGAAATGCATCTGAAGAACCCCATAAGGCTTGTAACTTTTTATCAGCACCTGAAATAACTACCGTATCAAATCCAAAAAGAAAACCTGCCAATGCAACGATTATTGACCAAAGAAGTATTTTGTTCATATGTTTAAAATTATTCAATAATAATAAACAAATTAACAAAAAATAAAATTACCAATATTTTTTGGTTTATTAATTCACTTATTTTATTCTATTTTTAGAATAAATAATAAATTAAACATATGTAATTTCTGTTAGCTTATAACATCTTTAAATTATTAATTTCTTGTTGTGTTAAATGCCTCCATACTCCTCTAGATAAGTTCTTTTTGGTAAGTCCTGCAAAAATTACTCTATCTAATTTAATTACATTATAGTCGAAATGCTCAAAAACTCGTCGAACAATTCGATTTCTTCCAGAATGAATTTCAATACCAATTTCATTTTTTGGTTTATTTTCTATATAAGATACTTTATCGATAAATACCATTTTACCATCTAATACAAAATTTTCTGAAATTTTTTGTAAATCACGCATAGCTAATTTTTTATCTAAAGTAACATGGTATAATTTCTTTACCTGATGTTTAGGATGTGTCAATTTTTTAGCGATTTCTCCATCATTAGTAAATAATAATAAACCAGTTGTTCCTCTGTCTAATCTACCTACCGGATAAATACGTTCTTTAGTTGCAGTTTGGATCAATTCCATTACTGTTTTTCTGCCTCTTTCATCATCCATTGTGGTTATGAAATTTTTAGGCTTATTTAATAATACATATCTTTTAGATTCAGGTGAAATTAAAGCATCATCAAATCGAACTTCATCGTCTGGTTTAACTTTATAACCCATTTCGGTTATAATTTTACCGTTAACACTAGCGCTTCCGGATTTTATAAATTTATCAGCTTCTCTTCGTGAGCAAATTCCTGAATTAGCAATGTATTTGTTTAAACGAATTTCATCACTTTTTTTATTTTCTATAGAAGTAGAAGGTTTTACTTTATAATTTTTAAGCTTTTGCGGATGTGGTCTAAAATTTTTATCCTTTGTATTACCTGAAGCTCGTTTTGGTTTTTTGGTTTTTGAATTTCCTTTTTTGTCTTGTCGTCCTCTCGACGAGAATTTATTTGTAGTCATTTATTAAAATTTTTTGCAAAAGTACAAAAACCTTTCAATATCAAAATGTTAATACCAGCTTTAATTATTGAGTTGCTGCATTAAGAATTTTTTGAATTATGACAGAAGTATCAATTAGCATTAAACTTAAAACACCAATTAAGATAATTAATTTAATAATATTATGTAAAATCAAGTAGTTTTTTTTGGTATTTGCTTTCCAAAGTAAAACAGTAAAGATTGTAAGGGCAAATCCAACAAAATAAAAATAGTATTTCATCATTCCAATTTCTGGATATTTCCATAAAAAATAAATTGGATCAATTGTAAAAACAACTAAAATTGTAATCAATAATTTAGTGAAATACTCCCCATACTTTACAGGAATTGTTTTATAATTTTGAGCTATATCACCTTTAATATTTTCTAAATCCTTAACGAGTTCTCTTATCATTAGTATAAAAAACAAAAATGCTGCATGCGTAAAAATGATGGTTGAAAAATTTTTATAATAAATAAAAATTGCAAAAAATGGTAAGAGAGCTAAAATTGCAGCTGAAAATAACCCGGTTAACGGATATTTTTTTAATTTATGAGAGTATAACCAAATTAAAAAAATATAAACAGCAAAGAAAAAAGCGGCTCTCCATGAAACCAAAAAGGCAATGCCTACTCCAATAAAATTAAGTAAGAAATAAATATTCAACTTTGTTTTTTGTCCAACTATGCTATCAATTTTTGTTTTTATAGGTTTGTTGATAGCATCTTTTTTTACATCATAAAAATTGTTGATAATATATCCTGAGGCAATTACACAAATTGTAGCCAGAACTATAAAATATAAATCGAGATTAAATAAAACTTCTTTTAATGATATTTCTGGAGAAAAAATAAAGATAGCTGCTAAGTATTGTGCAAGTACAATAATAAAGATATTATACCCTCTAACAACAGACAGCAGACTTAAAAACTTATAAAAAAAAGAGTACTTTTTAGGTTTTTTGGGTGTATTTTCTTCAGAAATTTTGAGTAAATCCATTTTTATAGGATGGATTAAAATCTGTAAACCAATTCTAGTTTATAATTTTGCAGTACTTTTTTAGCTTTATCAAAATCTTCGGTAAAACCTAAAATATATCCACCTCCTCCAGAACCACAAAGTTTTAAGTAATAGTCATTTGTTTCAATACCATGTTGCCAAAGTTGGTGAAAAGTTTTTGGAATCATCGGTTTGAAATGTTTCAAAACTACTTTTGAAAGTTTTTTTACATTTCCAAATAATGATTTTGAATTACCTTGTAAAAAATCGTCAATACAAGCATCAGTAAATCTCGCAAAATCATGGTCAATCATTTTTCTAAACCCTTCATTTTTCATTTTATTCATAAAAATATTAACCATAGGTTGAGTTTCGCTAGCCATTTCAGAATCTAATAAAAAGACGGCTCCTTTACCATTTTTTTGAGATGGTATACCGGTAGCCTCCAAATTATCTTTTGAGTTGATTAAAATAGGTAAACTCAAATATGAATTTAAAGGGTCAAGACCAGAGCTTTTTCCGTGAAAAAAAGATTCCATTTGAGAAAAAATCAACTTGAGTTTTAACAATTTATCACGAGTTAAATTTTCAAGTATAGTAATTTTATCATTCGCGTATTTATCATATATAGCAGCAACTAAAGCACCTGAACTTCCAACACCATATCCTTGAGGAATACTGGAATCAAAATACATCCCTTGATTAATATCTTTTTTTAATTCTTCCAATCTTAATTCAAACTCATTAGAGTTTAGATCATTTAAATAATTGTAAAAATTATTTAATTTTTGATTAGATAACTTTGCTTTTTCTGATAATTTTTCTGAAATTTTTAAAGCACCTTGAAAAAAATTGTAAGGAATAGCTAATCCTTTAGAATCTTTAATAATACCATACTCTCCAAAAAGTAAAATTTTAGCGTAAAATAATGGTCCTTTCATTTTTTGTCTTTTATTCAGATAACAATTTGGGTACAAATATAATAGAAAATTAATTTGTAACCTTTTATTAAACGACAAGATATACAAAAACTTGTGTAAAGTAAATAAATTCAAACAATCTAATCATTTTCAATCATGCCATCATAATAATTTGTTTTCCAAATATCAATTTTTCTGTTAAATACGTATTTACCTTCAGATTTTAATTTACCATTAGGGTAGTAAGTTTTCCAAAGACCATCTTTTTGCCCTTCTAAGTATATTCCCGTTTCTTTTAATTTTGAATTTTCATAATATTCATTCCATTTTCCTTCAATTTTTCCGTTTTTATAGGTAGATTTATTTTTTAGTTTCCCGTTTTCATAGAAAACTTGAAGTGTGCCAAATAAAATTCCGTTTTTGTAATTTACAATTTGAAATATATTACCATTTTCATGATACCATTTTACAATTCCGTGATAAATTTCAACATTTTTATCTAAAGAAAGACCTTCCATCTGTTTAGCACCAGAGATATAATAATCAGTAAACAAATATCCATTATCTACTTTGTTGCAATGGCATCTGTAAAAATTTGCTTTATTTTTTGTAGTTTCATTCCAATTGGCGTCAAACCAGATGGTATCTTTTTGTGCATAAGAAAATGTAAAGGAAAGAATAAACAATAATGTAATAGAAGTGATAATTATTTTTTTCATAATCAGAGAACTTAAAGGTTAAACGAATAAATAATTTTTATGCAACTTAAAAGTTGTAATAAAAATATATTTGGTTATTTTTCTCTGATTTTATAATTTAATTAAAGAAAATTATCTTTAATTTACATGGTTTGGTTGATTATTTTTGACTTGCTCCTGCGCCCACAGTATCACAAATATAATGATTATTTTGGCAATATTGAATTAATTCATTTAATATAAAAAGATTAACTTTTTCTTTTTCCTTTTCAGGAAAGAGTACATGAACATTTGCTCCGGCATCTAAAGTAAAGCAAATATTAGATTTAGTATTTTTTCGATATTCCCATATTTTTTCGATAATTTTTAAAGTATTGGGTTTCATTAAAACAAAATAAGGATTAGAAGTCATCATCATGGCATGAAGTGTTAATGCCTCACTTTCAATTAAATTAACAAATGCTTTTAAATCGCCAATTTGTAGAATTTCTTTTAGTTTTGATATGTTATCATTAGCCTGATCAAATCGCTGTTGGGCAAAAGGATGATTGTTCATTAAATTATGACCAATAGTACTTGATACTTGTTTTTCTCCTTTGTCAACCAGTAAAATTGTATCCTGATAGTTATTAAAATTTTTATGAATTTTTTTCGGAAATTTTATACCATATAAATCAGAACTATTATTGATATTTTTATGTTCTCCCCAAACAACAATTTCACCTTCAATACTTCTGGCAGCACTTCCTGAACCTAAACGAGCTAAAAAAGAAGCTTTTTTTAATAAATATTCTTGAGTAATTTCTGGATTTAATTCTTTTTCAATACTTATCAAGCACAAAGCCAAAGCACTCATACCACTTGCTGAAGAAGCAATTCCACTGCTATGAGGAAAAGAATTTTTAGTTTTGATTACAAAATCGTATTCAGTGATAAACGGAATGTATTTTTCTATTCTTTTAAAGAATTTTTTAATTTTGGGTTTAAAATTATCTTTAATTTCACCTTCAAAAATTACTTGAATACTATAATCTTTATTAGGTTTTTCTTTTTTAGAAAATTCTAAAGAGGTTGTTGTATGACAGTTATTTAAAGTAAAACTAATAGAAGCGTTTTTAGGGATTTGCGGTTCGCTTTTCCCCCAATATTTCACCAAAGCGATATTACTCGGACTTTTCCAAGTAAAAGACCCTTTATTAAGGCTAGATAGATTTGTTTTTTTTAGGATAAAATCTTTTTCAGTCAAAATATTGAATTGGATTTAAAACCGCTCACTACCTTTAAGACCAACAACAAAAGCGCCTTCAAAACCTCTTCTTTTGAGGGACTTCATATGTTTTTTAGCTTCATAAGAGTTTTTAAATTTTCCGGCAAAATATCTGTTAAAACCATCATCATAGCGATGGTTAAATAAATTGGTTAGTTTGTCGTATTTTTTAGATTGTACGTTACCACGAAAAGCTCCAATTTGTACTGTATATGCTACAGTATTATTATCTGGATTAAAGTTATAATTAGTAAATGCTCCTGAATTAGCTATAGACTCACTTGTGTCAAAATTATCTGAATTTAATATATTGTTTGATTTGATAGTGATAACACCTGAATCATTAGCAACTAAAAATTCTGATCTACGATTTAATTGGTGTTGATATTCCGTACAACGCACTCCATTAGGGCAGTTTGTAGCTGTTTGTTCTTCACCATATCCTTCACCAGTAATTCTGTTGAGAGTAATACCTTTATCAACTAAGTATTGAATAGTTGATTTCGCACGATTATTTGACAATTTCATATTATAGGCGTTTGTGCCTCGACTATCTGCATGTGATCCTACATCAATTGTAATGTTTGGATATTGCCTCATGATTTCAACAATTTTATCTAATTCAAATTCAGCATCAGATCGTATGTTATATTTATCAAAATCAAAATAAATGGTATTGATGTTTATCGTATTTTTTTTATCTGCCAATTTTGATTCTCCAACCGTTATATTTTTTTCATCAACCACTATTGATTCATTAGGAGGTAAGCTCATAGATATTTCAAAGGGAGTTATTTCTTCTAAACCACTTAAAGATTTTATCTCAATCTCCTTTTTTAGATAACCCTCTGAAGATACTACAATCTTATAAGAATTATCATAGGGTTGATCAAAACTAAATGATGCATCATCTTTGTTCGAGACAACAGTTTGTAACTCGTTACCTTGCTCATCAATCAACACAACAATAGCTCCAGGCAATAATTTCTGAGTATTTTGATCTCTAATAACACCTGAAATAACTTGATTATATTCAATTTTTTTATCAACTATTATTGATTCATCGCGACGTAAAGACATAGATATTTCTATAGGAGGCAGATCTAAATCATTTAAAGTTTTAATTTCTATTACTTCTGGCAAATAGCCTTCTAATGTCCCAACAATCTTATATGAAGAATCACAAGGTTGTTCAAAACTAAATGATGCATCATTTAGATTTGAAATGAAAGATTGTACTTCACTTCCTTGTTCATTAAATAATACCATTTGAACTCCGGGTAATATTTCCAGAGTATTTATATCTCTAACAACACCAGAAATTACTTGTTTACATTCAATATGTATTGGAGGTGAAACTGTAAAACTATAAATATCATCATCGCCTTTACCTCCTTTTCTGTTTGAAGAAAAATATCCTTTATGCTTTGAATCATCAATGATATATGCAAAATCATCTTTTTCACTATTAACAGGGGTTTCTAAGCTAATAGGTTCAGAAAGGGTATTGTCAAAAATTTTACTGGCAAAAACATCTAATTCGCCATTTCCTGGATGTCCATTTGATGAAAAATATAAAATATTATCATCACTCATAAAAGGAAACATTTCCCGCTCTATAGTATTGATTTTAGGACCCAAATTTCTGGGTTCGCTATAAGTACTATCATTATAAATATCAACTACATAAATATCCGTTTTACCTATAGATTCAGGTCGGTCAGAAACAAAATACAATTTTGTATCATCTTTGTTTAATGCAGGATGACCCGAAGAAAATTTAGAGTTATTAAAAGGCAACAGTTTTAAATTAGTCCATTCCCCTTTTTCATTAATGGTAGCTTTGAATATTTGTATATTTCTAGTACTTTTTGTTTTTAGTTTTTTTGATTTCTTTTTCTTTATATACCAATTAGCACTGAAATATACTGTTTTCATATCCTTGGAAAAAGAAACCATACCTTCATGATACTTTGTATTTATATCTCCGGGCATTTTTTGTTTTTTTATGATTCCACCTTCATCAGTAAGATCTCCAATAAACAAATCCAAGTATGGTTGACCACTTGAATTCTCAACATCTCTGTTAAATGTAATTCCTAGTTTTGGAGAAGCAAAAACAACTTTACCCTTCCCGAAAAATGCGGTTCCAAAATCAGAATAACTGGTGTTTATTTTTGCGTTTTTTACAGTATATTCTCCTGGTGTGGTTTGAGAATACAAAAGAGCAGAAATAAATAATAAAATTAAAGTTATAAGTTTTTTCATTTCATTTTTTTTACAAAAAAATATTGGATATGAATTTAAATAAAGATGTGTAAAAAACATTGAATTATAATAAAGTTTATAAAATACTTATCAAAACAAAAAGCACTCATATTCAATAGTTTAACGAATTTTTTAAATTATTGTGTTTATAAGATTCTAAGATTAGAATTTAAAAAGATTCTATTTGATAAAAAAAATTAAAGACTTTTATAAATGAAAAGTTATAATATTATCAAATAGTTTTAGAATTCAATTTGGACTTGCAACTAAAAGAAGGTAAATTAGATATGTGTTTTCTATATTTAAATTTTAAACTTAAACATTATCTAATCTAAATTTAACATCGTTTTTATAGCTTCTACTAATAGGTATTGCTTTATTATTTATTTCGACAAATTCATTTGTAAAAGATTCGATTTTATTTACAGAAACAATAAAAGATCTATGGATTCTTAAAAAATCCTTTTTTGGTAGCTTTGCTTCAATACTTGTAATAGTTTCTCGTGTAATTATAGTTTTATTAGGTAAATGAATTTTTAAATAATCACCTAAACTTTCAATATAATTGACTTCAGAAAAATTAATTTTAATCATTTTTCTGTCAGATCGGACAAATATAAAATCACTTTTTTCACGAATCAATTCTTCTTTTTTATCTGAATGAAAAGTGATGTTTTCATCTAAAAATTTATTTACAGCTTGTAATAATCTTTCAAATGAAATAGGTTTTAATAAATAATCTACAGCTTTTAAATCAAAACCATCAATGGCATATTCTCGATAAGCGGTTGTAAAAATTATTTTAATGTTTTTATTGATAGATTTTGCAAAAGAAAGACCAGATATTTCTGGCATATTGATATCTAAAAAGATAAGATCAATGTTGTTTTTATTGATTTCATTAAAAGCTTCTACTGCATTTTTACAAGTAGCAACAACCTTAATAGAATCTACCTTGCGCAAATGGTTTTCTAATATTTCACGAGCAATGGGTTCATCGTCAACAATGATACATTGAATGGTTTTAGACATTTTTTAAGTTGTTTAAATTTGAAATAGTTAGATTTACTATATACCAGTTGTCTTTGGATTGAATATCTAATTGATGGTTATTTTTATAAAGTAAATCTAATCTTTTTTTAATATTTTCTAATCCTATACCAATTTTATTGGATTTCAATTCATTAGTTAAAACACTATTTTTAATTTTAAAATTTAATTGATCTTCATCCAAATTTATTTGAATATCCACTTTTAAAAATCCATCAATTAAGTTGCCATGTTTAAAAGCATTTTCAACAAAAGGTATCATTATCATAGGTGCTATTTGTTTTTCATCTATAATACTATTGGTTTTAATAGAAACCTTTAAAGTATCTTGAAATCGCATTTTTTCTAATGCAACATATTCTTTAATATGCAATACTTCTTCTTTTAAACTTACTTTTGGTTTATCAACTTGGTATAGAATATAATCAAGTAAATTAGAAAGTTTTAAAATTATTTCAGGTGTATTTTTTGATTGTTTTAGAGCAAAACCATAAATAGTATTTAAGGTATTGAATAGAAAGTGCGGGTGGATCTGTTTTTTTAAATATTGTAACTCCTGACTTTTAATTTGTAATTGGGTATCTAATATTTTGTTTAGAAGCTCTTTGTTTTCGGTTTGTGTTTTAAAGTTATGATTCAATAAACTTATAAAACTTACTATAAAGACAACTAAATATACTAGTATTAATACAAATACATAATTTCTACTCATAGGAGGCATATTTTGTAATTCCATGTTAGAAAGAAACACAAAACTTCCAAAAATTGCAATTAGGATTAAATAGGTTGAAAAAACTAAAGTATAAGCACTGTAAAGAACAAATAGTTTGTATTTTTTAGTAAGTAAATATTTAGGTATCAAATAGTAAACCACAAAATAAGTGGTAATCATGGTTATTGGTAATAAAAAACTAGAAAACCAAGTTACGTAGTTGGTGTTATTTGAATTATAACTAAAAAAGTAAACAAAGAAAAACCACACGCCTATCCAAAATAAAAAATGTAAGGGTATAAACTTTGTTTTATGGACTTGTGAGATATTCATTATTCAAAGATGCTTATTATATTTTAGTTAGCATATTTTTATAGACCAATTACCATTTTAACTTTCTTTTTTACAAGAATTGTCTTCGAAAAGCAATTTATCAGTTAATATAGTCATTTAACTGATTTAATAATTCATCTATCGCAAATCAAATTTTTCAAGGATAGTTTATATTAATATTGTTTTTTATAAACTTTAAACCTATTTATTATGAGAATGCCTTTTATTGAATTTTTTGCTAACGGAGATCTAAAATTTATGGTCACAATTTTAATACTTCTTGTTATAGCAATAATTCAATTTATTAAAAAAGTTAAGAACAAAGAAAATCAGTTACAAATTAATGTAAAGCTTACTAAACTATCAAATTGGTCGCTTATACTAGCATCATTTGCACTTTTTTTAGGATTAATGCACAGTTTGTATTTTATTTCAAAAGCTGTTGGAATAGCTCCAAACTTACTTTATCATGGATTAGCAAATACTTTAATTGCTCCAGTATTTGGAGTAGCAGTATGTATAATAATAAAACTTTTAGCAACACCTTTAAATGAAAAAATCAACAAACCATAAAACCATGAAAAAAACTCTATGCATAATTTCAATTTTATTTGTTTCGTTTGTATACGGTCAAAAAAGTGAAGGAGATATTCTTCGTAAAGAAGGAGCAATTGATGATGCAATAAAAGCATATAAAAAGGATTTTGTTTCAAATCCATCAAATTCAAAAAACACGTATAATTTAGCTTGTGCATATGCTCTCATATATATTCAAAAAGACAGTGCTTATCATTATTTAAATATCGCTTTAAAAAATGATTATAGTTTATGGGTACTTGCCGATAATGACTTAATATCATTAACTAATGATATACGTTGGAAAAATATTGAAGTTCAACAATTAAAAAAGTATCAAGAAAAAAATGGGAATATAAAACAACCAGAATACGCTATTCAATTGTTGAGATTAATTATGAAAGATCAGGCTTTAGATTATCAAATGGATTTAGCAAAAACTTATTTTATGAAAAATGGAAAAGCCCCACATTGGTACTATCCTATTGCACAAATGAAGCAAGATATTGCTTCAAATAATTTTAATAAAATGGATAGTTTGATTAGCCAATATGGTTGGCCTACTTATTCTATGGTTGGTAAACTTGCAGCTGACGCTCCCCTCTTAATAATCAATCACCATGAAAGCGATGAAGTTAGAAAAAAATATTTAGCCCAAATAAAAAATGCTTGTATAACTAATGAAGGTAGCTGTATGGAGTACGCCAAAATTCAAGATAGAATTTTAGTAAATAGCAATCAACCACAAATTTATGGTATGCAATTTCGATATAATGATAAAAGAGTTCTTGAGCCTTTTCCAATTGAAAACCCCGAATTTGTTGATCAACGCAGATCAAAAATAGGTTTAGAACCATTAAAAAATTATTTGAAAAGAAAAATTAATTATGATTGGAATATTGTTCAAAAAGAAAAATAAACACATGTTTTGAATAGTAATAATATTGTTAAATAACTGTATTAATTGTTCATCTATCGCAAATAAATTTTAAAAAAGTAAGATTGTATTACTTTCGAAGTAGTTTAACTTTAAATCTAAATATTATGTTTTTATCACTTTTAAATGATGGCGGCCCGGTTTTTATGTATCCGCTTCTTGTAATTTTAATTATAGTAATTATTTTAATCGTCAAAGGTTTTCTTAAAAAAGAAACTTCAACAAAAACTATAAAACTAATAAGCTCAATAACTTTATTTGCATTAGTATGGGGGTTTTTAGGACATATAGTTGGTATGATAGGAGCTTTCGATGCAATTGAAGCAGTAGGTGAAATATCAACAGGGGTTATGGCAGCTGGAATAAAGATAAGTCTAATTGTGCCTGTTTTTGGTTCATTTATTTTTCTGGTTGGAAGACTAGGGATTATCATACTTGTTTGGATGCAAAAGGATTAATTTACCTCTAACTTTTATTGAAAGATATTCTTTTCCTACTTGAAAAGAATATCTTTGTTTAAAAACAATTTGAATAGAAAAATTAAATTAATTTGGGATTTCCGTGGTAATGAATCTTTAGAAATTGCGAAACATCATTGCATTCATTTAGAAGAATTTGCTGTTAAAGAAAATCTTTATTTTTATGAAATTGCTACCAATAAAATTTCAGAAATGTATTGTATTGCTTTTATTACGGTTGACGAAAAAGATATGATTACCTTTAGAGACGCTTTACAACCGCATAGAGGTGAAGTAGCTAAATAAGGTAACCCTTTATAAATGTTTTGGTATGAATGTTCAATTAAAATCTATTATAACCTGTCCAAACTGTGGTTTTCAAAAAGAGGAATCCATGCCTATTGACACTTGTCAGTTTTTTTACAAGTGTAAGAATTGTGATACCATTTTAAAACCTGAAAAAGGAGATTGTTGTGTGTTTTGTTCTTATGGGACTGTTCCTTGTCCGCCAATTCAGCAAGATTGTTCCGATGAGAATAATAATTGCTGCAGATAAGGATTTAATCTAGTCTTTTTCTCCATACTGTTTTTGCTGTAACACAAACCTGATCATTATTTTGTGCTTTGATCGTATGAACAAAAGAGTTTTCATACCTATCATTCTCTGTCATTGACCTTATGATATCACCATAATGAGCTTCTCCGGTAAAACGACCTTCTAAAGAATGTAAATAATAATTATCAATAACCTCATCCGGAACGGATTCTAATGACCATTGTAAATATCTAAGATTACTAACATGTTCATTCATATCAACATCAAACTGATTTACTTTGAAATCTTTAAAATATTTTGCAGAATCAATTGCCGCAATCTTCTTTACAACATTATAATTTATACATTCTTCCTTATCGGATGACCAGCTCTCCTTTATTTCATCAAAAATCTTAACTGGCCTTCTTCTTTTAACATCAAAGAAGATCCAAAGACCTTTGGCTGTACCAATAATATTATCATGCTCATCATAAATAATATTTTCTCTAATTCCTCTGACTGCCGAATAGGATGACAACCATGTCCTTATTTTAATCTTTTCTTTATAAGTAGGGTAGCGTTCCATATTCATCACTCCGGATACCAAAACCCATCCAATATTTTGGTCTATTAGGTCATACAAACCATAATCTATGGAATAACAATGATCTGCTGCAGTTTCTTCCAATAATGTTAAAATTGTAGTTGGTGAAGCTTCACCAAACTTATTCATTTCAAAATATCGTAATTCAAATTTCTTATCAAAATAATTCTCCATAATTGCAAAGTTTAATGGCAAAATTATGGATCTATGACAGGGTTTACAATAACAAATGTTATCAGTTTTGAGTTTTTTTAGTGAAACTTAATTTTGTTGGTTCTACTTTTACGGAACTGTCAAAATTAGGTTCACATTAAAAATACGGGGAGCAAATACAAAATCCTTAATTCAATATGATATCTAAAAGATAATCGAAGACTATAGAATTGTTCATTTATTCTGTTTGTTCATTTTTTTAGTGACAAAAAAACGAACTAAAAAAGTCATGACTTACAAGAATTTAACAACCTAAATTTCATAAAAACTAAGTGCAGCCGAGTGATTTTCGAGCAAGCTCTCAACTTCTCGGTTTTACTAAGTTTTTATTTTCTTTAGAACATTAAATTCTTGAATGCCAACTCTTCTAAAATCAAGTTTTCCAATAATATGCAGGGTAAACCCATTTTTCAAGCGGGATCTAAGATAAAATTCTGATATTCTTTGTTTTCAGATTAAAATCTACTCAGAAACTTAATACCTTTTATTTATCAAACGACTTAAATGAACAGAAGAGATGTTTAGATAAGAAGCAATATAGTGTTGTGGTACTCTTTGCCGAATATTTGGAAACTGTAAATCCATTAATTTGTACCTTTCATAAGGTGTTTTTGTATAAATATTTTGGATCTTCCTGCTAAAAATAATAAAATATTTTTCAGCAAGTAATCTACCAAGTTTTTCTCCATATCGTAATTTTTTATAACCATCAAGAACCATTTTATACGACATATGCACTACCTGCGTATTTTCCATAGCTTCAATTGTATAATTGGAAGATGTATGATTTATAAAACTTTCATAATCTACGGCAAAATCATTTTCCTGTGAAAAATAAAATGTGGATTCATTTCCCTCTTTATCCAAAAAAAAGATTCTGAGTAATCCTTTATTTATAAAAAATATCCGATCACAAATTTTACCAGATTGTAACAAAACTTCTTTTTTATTGTAATGTCTTATATTAAACATGGCAGAATAGTAACCCCATTCTTCATCATTTATTTCGATCAAAGATTTAATAGCAATCTGTATTTTGGATAATTTTGAATTCATTTATTTTAATTACCACTTACAAATTACCAGTTACTTCAACAAATTCAG
>JAUWLK010000256.1 GCA_030613745.1 Flavobacteriaceae bacterium
AAAAATCAATTATTCACGGAGATATTGAATTCAAAAATGTGAAATTTACTTACGAAGATACAAATATCACAGCTTTACAAAATGTAAGTTTCACCATCAAACAAGGAAAAACACTAGCAATACTTGGAAAGACAGGTTCTGGAAAATCAACTATAGCAAGTTTAATTGCGAGGTTATATGACGTTGATAACGGAGAGATTTATATAGATAGTATCCCTATAAAAAATATCAATTTAGCATCTTTAAGAGATAGTATAGGTTTTGTTCCTCAAGATGCATTTTTATTTTCAGATACTATAAAAAATAATATCAAAATAGGTAATGAAAATGCAAGTGATAAAGAAATTACTCAAGCTGCTAAAGATGCCTATATTCATCATAATATTGAAAATTTTAAGAACAAATACGAGACATTAGTAGGAGAAAGAGGTGTAACACTTTCAGGTGGCCAAAAACAAAGAGTTTCTATCGCTAGAGCATTATTGTCAGATCCTAAAATTTTAATATTAGATGATTGCTTATCAGCAGTAGATACAGAAACTGAAGAAGTAATATTAAACAATTTAAGCAATGTCTCTCAAGGTAAAACATCTATAATTATTAGTCACCGAACTTCTTCTGTAAAAAATGCCGATAAAATTATAGTTTTAGATAAAGGAAAAATAATACAATCTGGTACTCATAATGAACTTATATCAAAAAAAGGGTACTACCAAGATATTTACAATCAGCAACTTGAAGAGAAATTATCAAATCATGAATAATTTCTTTAAATTGAGATAAAATAATTGTTGTATGCATAATTAAATTTTATAGATTTGTCGTTATTATTCATTTAAATAAATTAAATAAGGTATGAGCGAAAAAGGGTTTATTGAACAGGAAGAAATTTTTTCTCAAGTTTTAAGAGCAGGTAGAAGAACCTATTTTTTTGATGTAAGAGAAACAAAAGCTGGTGATTATTACTTAACAATTACTGAGAGCAAAAAATTTACTCATGAAGATGGTTCGTTTCACTATAAAAAACATAAGATCTATTTGTATAAAGAAGATTTTACTGAGTTTAACGAAATGCTAAATAAAGCAACTGAATTTATAGTAAATGAAAAAGGTGAAGAGGTTATAAGTGAACGTCACCAAAAAGATTACCATAAAGAAGTTGAAGCTGAAAAAAATGAAGATAGTACTGAAGGTACATCTTCTGAAAGTTTTACAGACTTAAATTTTGAAGATATATAATTAAAAAAACCACTCATAATTTGAGTGGTTTTTTTATATCATATAACTTTATTTTATTAAAATAGATTTATCTTTTTTACCAAATTGTGAAATAGCCCCTTATTTAATAAATTTAAAACAGCTATTTTATCAGATGTTTTTACTAAAAATGATAGATTATGATTACTCCCTCCGTAAGAAATCATTCTTATAGGTATATTTTTCAAACAGTTAAAAATCGATGAAGTAATCCCTTTTTTATTTTGAGCTAAATCTCCCGCAATACAAATAATACTTAATTCACTATCTATTTCAATACTTCCAAACCCTTTAAGTTCTTGAATAATTTTATCAATATTATGTATATTATCAATGGTAAGTGAAACTGCAACTTCAGATGTAGTAATCATATCAATTGCTGTTTGATTTTTATCAAATACTTCAAATATTTTTTTCAAAAAACCATATGCCATCAACATACGGTAAGATTTTATTTTAATAGCTGTTATATTATCTTTTGCTGCAACAGCTCTTATCCTTTTTGGCACTGTGTTATGATGGATTAAAGTTCCTTTAGCTTCAGGTTTAAAAGTGTTTTTAATTAAAACCGGAATATTTTTTTCTTTTGCAGGAATAATACTTTGTGGGTGTAGTATTTTGGCTCCAAAGTATGCCAATTCAGCAGCTTCATCATATGAAATTTCATCAATAGAAATAGTTTGATCTACAAATCTTGGATCATTATTATGCATTCCATCAATATCTGTCCAAATTTGGATTTGTGTAGCGTCAATAGCAGCACCTATTATTGAAGCAGTATAATCACTCCCTCCTCTTTTTAAATTATCAATTTCACCTTTCGTATTTTTACAAATAAAGCCTTGTGTTATAAAAATTTTAGTATCTAAACGATTAGAAATAATATTTAACAACTTGTTTTCAATAGTTTGAACTTCTGGTTCTCCATTAATGTCAATTTTCATAAAATCAAATGCCGAAATAAGGCTTGAAGATTCCCCAATTTCTTCCAAAAATAATTGAAATAAATTTGTTGAAACTAATTCTCCTTGGGCTAAGATTATTTTTTCATGCTTTTCTTCAAATTCTATATCTAAAATAGAAAGCAACAAATTATAATGATATGTAAGCATTACATCTGCTTTATTAAAGCTGGTTTCAACGTTAAATAATCTTTGAATAATACTTTTATACTTATTATTTAAAATTTGTATTTCAAGTTTAGCCTCTTCATAATTTTTTAAATATAATAAATTGGAAATTTTTTGTAAAGTATTTGTTACACCTGACATTGCTGATAATACAACAATCTTAGATTCATCATTCGCTACAACTATTTTTGCAACCTTTTTAATGTTTTCAACCGTACCAACTGATGTGCCTCCAAATTTTAAAATAATCATATATTAATTTTTTGTAAATATTAAAATATTTAAATTTTTAATAAAATTTTATTAATATATTTACATATTATAACATTTTGTTTAAATTATAACAATGAAAACTATTCAAGAAACAGTAGAAACCATCATTAAACATACTCCATTTATTGAAGAAGCAATGCACGAAAAATTAATAAATGTATCTTCATTAGCTAGAGCTATAAAACCTGAAGTTGAGCAAATATTAGGAAAAAATGTAAATACAGGTGCAATAATGATGT
This sequence comes from Flavobacteriaceae bacterium, assembly GCA_030613745.1. Taxonomy (GTDB): domain Bacteria; phylum Bacteroidota; class Bacteroidia; order Flavobacteriales; family Flavobacteriaceae; genus Lutimonas. Next base: position 2,900 of record JAUWLK010000256.1, read on the forward strand.
CTATCAATAGATTATCACCTGCTAATATTTTGCGGGTTAAAAAAAATATAAAATCGTTTTCATTAAATTTAGGTGATTTTATTGTAAGATCAGATTTGTATGATTACACATTCAAAAATTCAAGTGGACTTTATAAACAAATTTCATTATTATTTGGAAAAATTGGTGCCAATAGAGAATCATTTTTCACTGTTTCACAAGGAATATTTGAAACTAATATAGTAATCAGTTCAAACTTAAAAAAAGAAGTAGAAAAAATATTTTTAAAAGAAACTTTAATTAGTTCTATGGATAAATTGGCTTCTATCACTATCAAACTGCCTAAAACTAATTTAGAGCAATCCGGTATATATTATTTTATATTAAAGCAATTGGCATGGGCAAATATACCTGTCCAGGAAATTATTTCAACAACTCATGAAATGACCCTAGTTGTAAAAGAAAAAAATATCAATCAAACTTTTTCAATTTTGATTGATTTAAAAAAAGTTTAAAGTCTTTGCTTGTATTTTTGTTGAAAAAATTGGAAATATTGATATAATTTATAGTTAACTTCTATACCATAATCTATATTGGGGTCGTAATCTATTGATTGTTCATATAAATTTGGATTATATCGACCTGGCTGTAAAACTCTTTGATTCCACTCAATAACATATATGTAATTTTTAAAAGCAAGTGTACTGTTTGTATAATAACTCATTGGTTTTTGAGTAACTAACCAAGAATCAAATCCTATTTCAATAATGATTATTTCATATTCTAACTCCTCGTTTACAATTTTAATTGTGTCTTTGGTAGTATCTGTTGTTACAGTTTCTCTTGAAGCCATTGT
>JAUWLK010000215.1 GCA_030613745.1 Flavobacteriaceae bacterium
AATTTTAAAAGCTGCTCGTGATAGTTTAAATGCTGATTTTGGATTTAATTTACACGATCAAAGTAAATACTACAATGCTGAACGTACTGAAAAACCAGCAACTATTTCATTTTTGGCTCCAGCCTATAATTACGAAAAAAGCATAAATGATGTTAGGGCAAATGCCATGAAAATTATTGTTGAAATGAACAATATTATTCAACAATATGCATCAGGACAAGTAGGAAGATATTCTGATGATTTTGAGCCACGTGCATTTGGAGATAATATTCAAAAATGGGGAACCAGTACTATTTTAATTGAATCTGGCGGATACAATAATGACCCTGAAAAACAGTTTATTCGCAAACTGAATTATGTTTCCATTCTGGCTGCAATCCATTCAATATCAACAGGTAAATATAAAAATACTTCCATAAAAGAATATGAAAGTATTCCAAGAAATGATCGTAAATTGTTTGACCTGAAAATTACAAATCTGACTTTCCTACATTTAGGCAAAAACTATACAGTTGATCTGGGTATCATAAGAAATGAAAGAGAGAATATAAAACATACCGATTTTTATTATCAGGGGCAAATTAGAGATATAGGAGATCTTTCTACCTACTTTGGTTATGAAACGCTTGATGCAAAAAATTTAAAATTTAAATTGGGTGAAACCTATCCTAAGATCATATCTGATTTTGAAGAATTTAAAAAACTGAATTTTAAAAAAATATTACAGCAAGGTTATACTATAGTAAGTGTTGATTCTTTACCCGAAGAAATCAAGTTTATACATTACCCGGTAAATATCATTGATTCAAGAAATATTCTTATAACAAAAAATAATTCAATTCCTAAATCTCCAATAGCACTAAATAAAAATCCAACCTTTTTACTCACAAAAAACAATATGGTTATTTATGCCATTATTAACGGGTTTGTTTACGATTTGGTAAAAGATAAGAATGAAGTAAAAAATGGACTCGTAAAATAATGCCATCTCATTTCTAACCAATTTATGAAGACAACATTACATATTTTGTTTTTTTGGTGTTGTTTTACACCAATTTCATTATCCGCTCAAGAATATAGGGGAAAAGTGATTGGATATGAAAATTCAATTGAAATTTTTAATGTTCAAATCTTTAACACTTCTGAAAATATCGTTGCAACAACTAACGAAAATGGATTTTTCAAACTAACAAAATCCGGTATCTATATTTTTTCAAAAAAAGGCTACAATTCTAAAACTATCACTATTAAAGATTCAAATTTTACTATTGTAAAATTACTTCAAAAACCAAAAAATTTAAATGAAATAATAATTAAAACAAGTAATTTTCAAAGTCAATTAAAAAAAATAGCTTCATCCATATCTTTTATTTCAACAAAAGAAATAGCCAGCAATAATAGCACGAATTTGGCACCCATTATTAATTTAGTTTCCGGGGTTTACATGCAAAGTGGAACTCAAAACACCAATAGAATTACAATCAGAGGTATTGGTTCGAGAAATTTATATGGAACAAGTAAAATAAGAGCATATTATCAGGATATTCCACTAACAAATGGTTCAGGAGAATCTACAATTGAAGATATCGAATTAAATTCTCTTGGAAGAGTTGAAGTATTGAAAGGCCCTTCTTCAAGCTTGTATGGCGCAGGTTTGGGTGGAACGATACAATTGATTCCGAACAAAGGTCAACTTGATGAATTTTCTTTAAATATCGGTATTCTTTTTGGATCATTTGGTTTACAAAAATATAGCCTCAATGCTAGTTTAGGTAACCAAACGAATTCTGCAAATATTATTTATACAAATAGCAGTAGTGACGGTTATCGTGAAAATAATCCTCTTAACAGGCAAGTATTTACCCTTGCTTCAAATCATTTTCTAAAAAATGCAGACAAGCTCACTTTTATAACAAATTTCATTGATCTAAAAGCTTATATTCCAAGCTCATTAGACGAAGATGATTATCTAAATAATCCAGAATCAGCAGCCTTTACCTGGGGAAGGTCTAAAGGTTATGAAGATTATAAAAAAGGATTACTCGGACTTTCATGGCAACATGACTACAATCTTACAACAAAACAAATTACAAGCATATTTGCTTCCTTTTTGAATTCATACGAAGCAAGACCATTTAATATTTTAAAAGAAAAAACAAATGCTGTTGGATTACGAAGTAGAATTATATCCGAAAACAGATTATTTGAAAAATCATTAAAATGGACAATCGGAGGTGAATTGTTTTATGATCGCAATTCATATCAAACATATGAAAATCTATATATGGATTATCCACCAGAAACAGGAAGTGTGCAAGGTGAAATTTTAAGCGATTTTAAAGAAGATAGAATTTATTTTAATCTGTTTATGGATTCAAAATATGAACTTTCTAAAAAAACAATTCTTGATATTGGTCTGAATTTCAATCAAACTGTTTACAAATTAAAAGATAATTTTAAGGACGATATAATCGACTTTTCAGGAAACTATAGATTCGATATCGTTTTTTCTCCTAAAATTGGAATAACGCACCAAATAACTTATGGTTCTATGATTTACGGAACAATAAGTCATGGTTTTTCTCCTCCAAAGCTAGAAGAAACTCTATTACCAAACGGGCTTATTAATACAGATATCAAACCCGAAACAGGGTGGAATTACGAAATAGGCAGTAGAGGTAAAATAATCAATAATATATTTAATTATGGGATAGCCATTTTTCGAATGGATGTTAAAGATCTTTTGGTAGCCAGACGTACTTCCGATGATCAATTCATTGGTGTGAATGCCGGGAAAACCAGATTAAATGGTATTGAAATTAATGTAAATTATAACATAATTAAATCTGAAAAAATAAGTATCACACATTCAAATTCTTTTAGTTTTAATGATTTTAAATTTAAAGAATTTGAGGTTTTGGAAAATGATTATACAGGAAATGATCTAACAGGGACTCCTAAGAAAACATTTAATTCTCAAATTTATTTTGAATCTGCTTTTGGAATTTACGGTTTTTTAAATTACTATTATGTCGGTGAAATTCCATTGCGAGACGATAATTCAATCTATTCTAAAAACTATCAATTAGCAAATGGCAAAATAGGCTATAAACCACATTTAAACAGCAAGATACAAATAGATCTGTTTGTTGGAATTAATAATTTATTCAATGAAAAATATGCTTCAATGCTACTTATTAATGCAGGTAGTTTTGGTAATAAAGCTCCTAGATATTATTACCCTGGCGAGCCTATAAATTATTATACAGGATTGAATTTGAAGTATCTATTTTAAAAATTGTAATTTTAAGCTATAATTCTAAACCAATGAAAAAATTAAGTTTTCTGCTTCTATTGTTTTCTTTCTTTTTAGCAAATTGTCAAAAAGACGAAAATTTTGTTTATAAAAAATCTATTAGCTTCAAGGTAGAAACAATTGTTGATGATCTGGAAATACCCTGGGGCATGGTTTTCTTACCAGACGGATCGATGCTGATAACTGAACAGGAAGGGAAGTTGATTCACTTTAAAAACGGAATTAAAACCTTTGTTAAAAATATACCTAAAGTGTATTATGAAAATCAAGGCGGCTTATTAGATATTGAGTTACATCCAAATTATTCTCAAAATGGTTGGATCTATTTTTCTTATTCTAGTAATATTGAAAACGATGGAAACGGAGGAAATACCACCATTATGAGAGCAAAGCTATTAAATAATAAACTTGTTGATCAAAAGGTTTTATATAAGGCTGTACCAAATACAAAAAAAGGTCAACATTTTGGTTCAAGATTAGAATTTGACCGTGATGGTTATTTATATTTCTCTGTTGGCGATAGAGGTAATCGTGATGAAAATCCTCAAGATATTAAAAGAGATGGTGGGAAAATTTACAGAATTAATGAAGATGGAAGTATTCCCTCCAGCAACCCTTTTTATAATACTAAAGATACTAAAAAAGCGATTTTTTCTTACGGACATAGAAATCCACAAGGTATGGCTATACATCCTGAAACTGGAAAAATTTGGATTCATGAACACGGTCCAAAAGGTGGCGATGAGATCAATATTATTAAAGCAGGGAAAAATTATGGCTGGCCTAAAATTACCTATGGAATTAATTATAGTGGAACCAAAATTACTGATAATACTTCTCTTCCTGATATGGAACAACCTCTACATTATTGGGTTCCATCCATAGCACCAAGTGGAATGGCTTTTGTGACAAGCAATAAATATCCTGAATGGAAAGGAAATATATTGGTGGGTTCATTAAAATTTAAATATCTCAATCGGGTAGTAATTGAAAACAACAAAGTAGTTAAAGAAGAAAAATTATTAGAAAATATGGGTCGTGTTAGAAATGTTCGTCAAGCTCCTGATGGATTTATATATGTAGCAATTGAGCAACTTGGAAT
>JAUWLK010000024.1 GCA_030613745.1 Flavobacteriaceae bacterium
CTTTTGTCTTCCAGTTTATTTTTTTATATCTCCTAAAGGAAAATATGCCAACATGTTTTCTTCGAGCCATTCATTAGATTTTACTGGATTCATTTTCCAGCCAGAATTACAGTTTGAAACAATTTCTACTATTGATGTTCCCTTTTTGTCTCTTTGGTTTTCAAATGCTTTTCGGATGGCTTTTTTTGCTTTACGCACATATTTGGCTTCATGTACTGCCTGTCTTGTGGCATAAGCTACACCTGGTAGAGTTGCTACCATTTCAGTAATTTTTAATGGATATCCCATTGTTTCTACAACACGACCATAAGGTGATGTAGAAGATTTCATTCCTGGTAAAGTTGTTGGTGCCATTTGACCACCAGTCATTCCATAAATACCATTATTGACAAAAATAATAACAATATTTTCTCCACGATTACAAGCGTGAATTGTTTCGGCAGTTCCTATTGCTGCTAAATCACCATCACCTTGATAAGTAAATACATATTTTTCAGGAAAAACCCGTTTGATACCAGTTGCTACAGCTGGTGCTCTACCATGAGCAGCTTGTTGCATATCAATATTCATAAATTCATAGGCCAAAACTGAACAACCAACAGGAGCTACACCAATAGTGTCTTGCCAAATACCCATTTCTTCTATAACTTCCATAACCAAACGATGTGCTACTCCATGACCACAGCCTGGGCAATAGCTCAAAGGAGTGTCTACCATTAAACCAGTTTTTTTAAAAACAAGTTTTCCTTTTTTGATTATTTCTTCTGGTGTTATCGTTGCTGTTGTCATCTTAGTTGTTTGAGATTAATTTTTCTTCTAATGCATTTAATACTTCCGACGGTGTAGCGATCATACCGCCCATTCTACCAAAATGGACTACAGGGACTTGACCATTAACGGCTAATTTAACATCTTCTATCATTTGACCTGCATTCATTTCTACAGATAAAAAACCTTTCACTTTATCAGCATATTTGGCAATAACCTTTTCAGGGAAAGGCCATAAAGTGATAGGGCGGATTAATCCAATTTTTATTCCCTTATCACGTCCTAATTCAATTACTTTTTGACTAATACGAGCACTGCTTCCAAAGGCTACTAAAATATAATCAGCATCCTCACATTGAATTTCTTCGTATCGTATTTCATTTTTCTCAATTGATTTGTACTTTTCCTGTAAATGAATATTATGTTTTTCTTGTCGTTCTGGTTTTAAATCTAAAGAGGTTATTATATTTCTCTCTCTGGTTGTCGGTTTTCCTGTAGTTGCCCAACTGCCATAACGTTTGATTATTTCTTCATTAGAAAGACGCTCTTTTTGTTCAGGCAAAGATACTTTTTCCATCATTTGTCCTATAGCACCATCTGATAAGATCATTACAGGATTTCGGTATTTAAAAGCCAATTCAAATCCTAAATCTACAAAATCAGCCATTTCCTGAACGGTTGAAGGAGCCAATACAATCAAACGATAATCACCATGACCACCACCTTTTACTGCTTGAAAATAATCAGCCTGACCCGGTTGAATAGTTCCTAAACCAGGTCCGCCACGCATTACATTTGCAATTAAACAAGGTATTTCGGCTCCAGCCATATATGAAATTCCTTCAAGTTTTAAACTAATTCCCGGGCTTGAAGATGAAGTCATAGCTTTTTTTCCACAGGCAGCAGCTCCATACACCATATTTATAGCGGCCAATTCACTTTCGGCTTGTAAGACTTGCATTCCAGTACGATTGTGAGGCTCTTCCCGCATCAAATATTCAATAACTTCTGATTGTGGTGTTATTGGGTAACCAAAATAAGCATCAGCTCCTGCTCTTATAGCAGCTTCAGCCATAGCTTCGTTACCTTTCATTAGTTTTATTTCCTCCATATTAATTAGAAAATTTAAGATTGATTATAACACCTTTTCAGGTTTGTATTGATATACTGTGATACACATATCTGGACAAACTAAAGCACAAATTTTGCAACCAGTGCAGGCATCATGATTTATTGGAAAAGCAGGGTTATAACCTTTTGAATTTACTTGTTCATGAAGTAATAATACATCTGTAGGGCATGCTACTACACAAAGATCACAACCTTTGCAAGCTTCGGTATCTATTACAACAGCACCTCTTACTTTTGGCATAGAATGAAAGTTTTAAGATTAATAATACTAGTTGCTTTCGCTCTGCGAATTTATAAACATTTTTTTTGATAAAAAATGATTAAAATCAGGATATTAATATATAATTGAAAATTAAATATACTTTTAAGGTGCGCTTATTGCTAAATTCATAAAAAAATACTTAAACCAATGATTTGTATTTTTGTGGATTAGCTTCATGCATTACTTGGTATATTGCTTCAAATATGTCTTCTGTACTACGATTAGAAAAGTAATCTCCATCTGTACCGTAAGCAGGTCTGTGTTCTTCTGAACATAAGGTAATAGGTTTACTATCTAAATAGTGATAAGCATCTTGGGTAGTTAAAACTTCATTCATAATAAAAGCAGAAGCACCTCCTGGAACATCTTCATCAATTACCATAAGACGGTTGGTCTTTTGTACGCTTTTAACAATATCATGAGCAATGTCAAATGGCATTATACTTTGTATATCTATAACCTCACAACTTATACCAAAAGGAATTAATTGTAAGGCAGCATCTTCAACCAGTTTTAAGGTAGAACCATAAGAGACGAGTGTTATATCTGTTCCTTTTAAAATAGTTTCTACAACACCTATGGGTGTTTTAAACTCTCCAAAATTATTGGGTTGTTTTTCTTTAAGTCTGTAGCCATTTAAGTTTTCAATGATTAAGGCAGGATCATCACTTTCTAACATGGTATTAAAGAATCCTGCAGCTTTAGTCATATTTCGAGGTACCAAAATATAAATTCCTTTTAAAAAGTTATTGATACCACTCATTGGTGATCCTGAATGCCAGATGCCTTCTAATCTATGTCCGCGAGTTCTAATAATTAACGGAGCTTTTTGACGTCCGGCACTACGATAATGCAGTGAAGCTAAATCATCACTTAAAGTTTGTAAAGCGTATAATATATAGTCTAAATATTGAATTTCAGCAATAGGTCTTAAACCGCGCATGGCCATACCAATTCCTTGTCCAATAATTGTGGTTTCACGTATCCCGGTATCACTCACTCGCATTTCACCAAATTTATTTTGCATTCCTTCCAATCCTTGATTTACATCACCTATATAACCGGTGTCTTCACCAAAAATTAAGGTTTCAGGATATTGTGTAAATAACTTATTAAAGTTGTCGCGTAAAATAGTACGAGCATCTACTTCAGAAACATCATCGTTATAGGTTGGTTTTACTTCAGCTATTTTTACGGCTGCTTTTTCCGATTGGCTATACAAATGAGAACTATATCTTTCTTGGTAGATTGCTTTGTAATTTTTAATCCAGATTTGTAAGTTTTTTTTAGCTGTAAATTCTTCATCTACTAGATGCCGTAAAATTTTACGGGCATAAACTAAATTAGTTCTGACCTGCACTTCTTCGTCAGAAGAAAATTCTTCAATTAACTTATTAATAAAGGAAGTATTCTTAGAGTTTTTTGCAACTTCATTTAATATAACCAGTAATTCATCACTATCTTTTTTTATTGGCTCTCTAAACGAATTCCATGCGTTGCGTTTGGCTTGTCTGGCTTCTTTTTTAGCTTCTTTTTCAATGGATTTAAGTTCAGATTCATCATCTACAAAACGAAATATATTTCCTTCTTCATCTTCAACTTTATAATTCAAAATCCATTCACGCATTTTAGAATTACAGTCGATGCTTTTTTCGTATTCTAATCGTTCTTTGCTTTTGTAACGTTCATGTGAACCTGATGAAGAATGCCCTATAGGTTGCATTAAATCTGTAACGTGGATAATCACAGGTACATGGTTTTCTCGTGCTATTTTACCTGCTTTTTCATAAACATCAATTAGTGCAGAATAATCATAACCCTTTACAGTAAAAATTTCAAAACCATTTGTTCCTTCTTCTCTTTGGAATCCTTTTAGTACTTCAGAGATATTTTCTTTTGTAGTATGATATTTAGCAGGAACTGAAATACCATATTCATCATCCCAAATACTAATGATCATTGGTACTTGAAGTACTCCGGCAGCATTAATAGTTTCCCAAAATAAACCTTCACTAGTACTGGCGTTACCAATGGTACCCCATGCTACTTCGTTTCCTTTATTTGAAAATTTAGTAAAATTCTCTAAACCTTTTACATGACGATAAATTTTAGAGGCTTGAGCCAGCCCCAGTAAGCGAGGCATTTGCCCTGCAGTACAAGAAATATCAGCACTGGAATTCTTTTGTCCCATTAGGTTTTTCCATGTGCCATCTGCATTTAAAGAATGGGTAGCAAAATGATTATTCATTTGTCTTCCTCCAGACTCAGGAGCTTGTTCAATATCTGTATCACCATAAAGATTAGCAAATAATTGTTGTGCAGTTAAAGCACCTATACTCATCATAAAAGTTTGATCACGGTAATATCCTGATCGCCAATCTCCTTTTTTAAAAGCTTTTGCCATTGCCAGTTGAGGGACTTCTTTACCGCCACCAAAAATGCCAAATTTTGCTTTTCCGGTAAGTACTTCTCTACGACCAAGTAAACTACATTCTCTACTAATTAATGCTATTTTATAATCATTTAAAACTTCATTTTTAAACTCTATAAAAGATAATTTTTGCGGAGATTCTGTAGTACTGTTTATCATGAATTTTGAACCTTTTAGGTTTTGCGAATATACAAAATATATAGCAAAAATATTTTAGATTTAACTGTATGAGAGCTAGTGAGGTATTGAAATGTGTTATTATTCAAAAATGAGAATATGGTAAAATATAAGCATATATTTTATAAAATATCTAATTTGATATTTAGTAAAAGCCGCGTTTTATGAAATTGTATATTCTTTTAGGACTAAAAGTTAAAACAAAACGAATTTTACTGCTGTAATTTGGTAAATTAGGTTCGAATCCTAAACTTGATTGTATGGGAAAGTATACTTCTAAAATATTGTGAACAAAATTTAATCTTATGCCACTATCATACCTAAAATAAGCGTTTTCGTTATAGTTTTTAACGAATCCACCATCAACATAAGCTTCAACCCATCGCCAAATACCTATACTTGCATTTGTTGATATCAACCATTGATTTGCAAATTGGTTTTCAAATATTGATTTAAATCCTCCTTCTGCTATAATTATTTGTTGGCTAAAAATACCAGAGTCTTCTGATCTTCCAATATAACTGTAATCAAAAAGGTAATCACTTGGTCTGTCAAGAGCAAAACTAAAAAAATCACTTTCTGTATTGTTAAATAAAAATGTTCCAAAAAACATTCTAAAATCAAATTGTCTATTTTTATCTGTTAATTTTCTATATCTAATATCAAATGAAAGTTTACTAAAATTATTAGAATATTGAAAATCTGCAAAATATCTTAAATCTTTGATAATGTCAGGTTTAGAATAGCCATATCTAATGTCAAATACATTGTATTTGTATATTTCTGGGTTTTCAACAACTAGTGGAAGTTCTTTATCAACAACAACATAACGAGCAATTAATGATTTTCCTCCTACATCTCTTAAGCTATTTCTATCAAAATCAATTTGAACAAAAGGTGTAAATTTATTAAAAGTCAGATCCTGATCATAATGAGATTTACTTCCTATCATACCTGCACGATATCGATATACGGAGGTGGTTTGTGGTAAATATTCATAGAATAATGAAATTGATCCTGTTAAAGTTTTACTCTTAAAACCATAAGTTGGAGTTATATTGAATAGCCATTTTTTCTTAAAAAGCGCTTGGTTGTATAAATCTGGTCCAAGAAGTAAACCGTCATAATAATTATAGCCAAAGAACAAATTATAAAATATTTGATTGTAATAAGGATCTTCAACATCTTTAAAAAACGTGAATTTTAATGGACGGTTTAATAATTTTGTATCTAATTTTTTCCAATTATTTCTTAAATTTAATTCGGGATATAAATATTCATAATTTAATGAGAGTCTATCAATATCTTTATTTGGAATTGTTATTATTTTTAAAGAATCAATATTTTCTATCCATTGTTTAAATATTATAGATTTATTATTAATACCATATAAAGTAACTGGAGCTGTAAAATTGCTAATATTTTTAATATAAACTTTTGTTGAATCATTACCTTTTTCGATCTTATTAATTGTATAATCAATTTTTTTGTTTGTTTGTAGATAATCATTAAAAAACCAATTTAAATTTTTATTGGTTTTCGATTTGACTATTTTATTAAAATAAACACTTTTAGTTAGTTGTAAAGAACTTATATTATAAAATTCTTGTAAACTATTTTTTATAATGCTATCTTTTATAAACTCATCTAAATACCGAATACCCAGTCCAGCTTTATACTTATTTACAATTTTACGATTGAAATTAGATAAGGAATCAGTTTGTGTATTTAGTGATTGATCTAAATTTTTTCTAGCAGAAAATTGATAAACAAAAGGGTATTTTCCATTAAAATCTAATTTGGCAATATTGTAGCTTTTAATACCCCATATATTTGAAATGCTACCCATAGCTTTAATTTCGGGGTAATACATGCTTACATATTTCATCATTAGAAATATTTGGATTCCGTCAACCAGCCATGAATCTTCACGTTTATTTACAATTAAAGTATTTTCAATAAATCTATTTGTTAATGCTTTGAACATTTTTATATCCCATTCAAAAACATCAGTAAAAGGCGTAAGCATTTTAGGCAGCTGATTAAGCCCGTAAACAGGATTTTTTAAATAAGTTATATTATTAACCAACAGTTTTTTATGAGGGTATTTACCTAAGTAATTTTCAATAAAATTTAATTGCCTGTTAAGAACATCTGTTTTAATATTTTCAATTAATTTATTACTCTTTAAATTAGAAATTATTTCAAGTGAATCTGTTTTATAAATGGAAAAATTATTTATTAATTGAATATTTAATTCAATGTCAACTCTATTACTGCCTTTTAATTGATATAGAACAAAATTATTTAGAATTTCAACCTTACTTTGTAAGTCAGAATGTAAAGTGTAGCCTAAAGGTATTTTAAAATTTATTTTATAATTAGATGGATTCATATAAAAATCATCCATATCTAAATTACTCATTAATTGCCATTTATCATTGTAAACTGCCGGAGCTAAATACCAATAGCGTAAATTGTAATTATTAAAAATATATCCATACCTAGTAAATTTATCAATCGGTATTTTTACTTTGTATTTTGTAAATATTATTACTGAATCTTTTGGTTTTAATGTTTTGGGTAATCTTATTTCAACAATATCATTGGCTTTATCTAGTTCCTTCCATTTAACAGATTGATTATTGCATTTGATATTTTGAATTTCAGAATATCCTCGTTTATCAATTTTTGCAAAGTATAAACTTTTATCATAGTTTTCAATTAACCTTTTTGATAATAAAGTATGCTTGTTTTTATATGCATTTGCCCAATTTTGTAAGTAAATAGTATCAAGATTTACATTCGAATTATTATAATAAATAATTTCTTGACTAATTTTAATTTGGTTAGTCTCTGTTAATAATTCAGCAGTTATATTTATTTCATTAGTTTGTGAATAGCTAACAAAATAAAATAAGAAAAGAATTATAATTAAAATATATTTTGTTAAATTCAATTTATAATTTATTAAATTTTAAAGTCCATCAAATATTTGGCCATTTAAATAATTTTTACTTTAAAAAAATCAATATTTACAGAAAAATGGCTTTTAATAATACTTCTTGTTCATTTCTAGAAATTAGGACTTAAATGATGTTTTTTATAAAAATTATTTATTATTTCTATAACTTCATCAGAAGTGTCAACAATAGTGAATAAATCAAGATCTTTTTTACTTACATTTTGATATTTTTCAAGTAAAGTTTTTTTAATCCATTCTAATAAACCATTCCAATATTCACTTCCTACCAATATTATAGGGAATTTACCTATTTTTTTGGTTTGGATTAATGTAATTGCTTCAAATAATTCATCTAAAGTTCCAAAACCACCAGGCATAGCAACAAAGGCCTGAGCATATTTAACAAACATTACTTTGCGTACAAAAAAGTATGCAAAATCTAAACTTTTATCACTATCAATATAGGCATTATCATGTTGTTCAAAAGGTAATTCAATATTTAATCCTACTGAAACTCCACCGCCTCTTTTTGCACCTTTGTTTCCAGCTTCCATTATACCTGGACCACCTCCCGTAATTACACCATATCCATTTTGGGTAAGTTGAAATGCTATTTTTTCTGCAATTTTGTAATATTTGTTATCAGGTTTTAATCTTGCAGATCCAAAAACACTAACACAAGGTCCAATTCGACTTAATTTTTCATAACCATCAACAAATTCACTCATGATTTTAAAAATTGCCCATGAATCATTTGTTTTAATTTCATTCCAGGTTTTTTGTTTTAGTTTTTCACGTATTCTTTTATCTTCGTTTGGAGTCATATTCTATATTCTAATTTGTTTTATGCTTTTTTACTTATTTTTAAAGCAATTTATAAATTTAATTCTTTTTTTAAGAATTTTGCAGTGTAGCTGTTTTTGTTTTTAACTATTTCTTCGGGTATACCAGTACATAGTATTTCTCCTCCTTCTTTTCCTCCTTCTTTGCCTATATCAATAATATAGTCACATAATTTTATTACATCTAAATTATGTTCAATAACTAGTACCGTATTACCTTTATTTGCTAATTTATTCAATACTTTCATTAAAATACTAATGTCTTCAAAATGCAATCCTGTGGTTGGTTCATCTAAAATATAAAAAGTATTTCCGGTATCTTTTTTTGATAATTCAGCTGCAAGTTTTATCCGTTGTGCTTCTCCTCCAGATAATGTTGTAGATTGCTGACCTAAAGTTATATATCCCAAACCAACATCCTGAATAGTTTTTAATTTGATATATATATTTGGAATATTTTTAAAGAATTTTACTGAATCATCAATAGTCATATTCAACACATCAGAAATTGATTTTCCTTTATATCTAATCTCCAGTGTTTCACGAGTAAATCTTTTGCCTCGACAGGTTTCACATTCTACTTCAACATCTGGTAAAAAATTCATTTCAATAACTCTAACGCCACCGCCTCTACAAGTTTCACATCTTCCATCTTTAACGTTAAATGAAAATCTCCCGGGTTTATAACCTCTTATTAATGCCTCGGGTGTTTTTGCAAATAAACTTCTTATTTCACTAAAAACTCCGGTATAAGTCGCAGGATTTGATCTAGGTGTTCTGCCAATAGCTGTTTGATTGATATCTATAACCTTGTCAATGTGTTCTAATCCTTTTATTTTTTTATAAGGTAGAGGTTTTTTAACTGCTTTGTATATATGTTGATTTAAAATAGGGTAGAGGGTCTCGTTTATTAAAGTTGATTTACCACTTCCTGAAACTCCGGTTACACCTATTAATTTACCTAAAGGGATTTTTAAAGTTACATTTTTTAAATTATTACCAGTTGCGCCTGTTAAAATGATTTGTTTACCATTTCCTTTGCGTCTTTTCTTAGGTATTTCAAAAAACTTTAAACCATTTAAATAGGCTGCAGTCAGAGTGTTCCCCTTTAATAATTCTTTAGGTGTTCCAATACTCACAATTTCTCCTCCATGTTTTCCGGCTTCCGGACCCATATCTATAACATAATCAGACGTTACCATCATATCTTTATCGTGTTCAACTACTATAATAGAATTACCAATATCACGTAATTTTTTTAAAGATTTAATTAATTTTTGATTGTCTTTTTGATGGAGTCCGATACTTGGTTCATCTAAAATATACAATACACCAACCAATTGTGATCCAATTTGAGTAGCTAAACGAATACGTTGAGCTTCTCCCCCTGATAATGTTTTTGAACCGCGATTTAAGGCCAGATAATTTAACCCTACATCTAATAAAAACTGAATTCTTGTTTTGATTTCTTTTATGATTTCAGAACCGATTATGATTTGTTTTTCATTTAATTTATCAGAAATTTCTTCAAACCATGTAGCTAAATGTGAAATATCCATCTCTGTCAATTCGGCAATAGATAATTGATTGATTTTAAAATGTAAAGCTTCTTTTTTTAATCTACCACCATTACAAATATCACATGCAACTTCATCCATAAAATTTTTTGCCCAACGTTTAATTGAACTAGAATCACTGTCATTATATTGATTTAAAATAAAATTATTGATACCTTCAAAATCAATTTCATAGCTTCTTGTTATCCCTAAATCTTTTGATTCAATTTCAAATTTTTCATTACCGCCATAAAGTATAATTTCTAATGCTTCTTTTGGAATGCTTTTAACAGGATTAGAAAGTGAAAAAGAAAATTTATCTGCAATATGGTTTAACTGTTTAAAAATCCAAGAATTTTTTTGTTCACCAATCGGAGCTATTGCACCATTTTTGATAGATATATTTTTATTTGGAATTATTTTAACTAAATTTATTTCATGTACTTTTCCCAATCCATTGCAATTTTCACAGGCGCCTTTTGGAGAGTTAAATGAAAAAGAATTTGGTTCAGGTTTTGGATAAGAGATCCCGGTTGTTGGGCACATTAAATTCCTGCTAAAATACCGTGGTTTTATTAAAGACTCTTGTAGCTCAGCATTGAATACCATGATAGTTTCTTCACCGTGATACATTGCCGTTTTAATACTCTCATTTAAACGTTTTTCAGAATTTTCATCAATAAACAAACGATCAATAATTATTTCAATATCATGTGTTTTGTACCTGTCTAAACGCATGCCTTTTACAATCTCTTTTATTTCTCCATCTACACGAACTCTTACAAATCCCTGTTTTGAAATTTGTTCAAATAATTCTCTATAATGCCCTTTTCGGGATTTAATTACGGGAGCGAGTATGATTATTTTTTGTTTGAAAAAATCTTTTGTGATAAGTTCTTTGATTTGCTCATCATTGTAGCTAACCATTTCTTCATTAGTATTGTACGAGTATGCTTCTCCAATACGCGCATACAACAATCTTAAAAAATCATAAATTTCAGTAATTGTTCCAACAGTCGATCTCGGACTTTTACTTGTAGTTTTTTGTTCAATGGCAATAACGGGTGATAAACCGTCAATTTTATCAACATCAGGTCTTTCTAATCCTCCAAGAAATTGTCTGGCATAAGCCGAAAAAGTTTCAATATACCTTCTCTGACCCTCAGCATATATGGTATCAAAAGCTAATGATGATTTTCCGCTCCCACTTAAACCAGTAATAACAACTAGTTTTTCTCTAGGGATTTTAACATCAATGTTTTTTAAATTGTGGACTCTAGCTCCTAAAACTTCAATATATTTTTGGTCTTTATTCATAAATAATTTGGAAATTTGCAAATTTAATTAAATAAATTTTATTTTTTATTCATGAAACTAAATTTTGAGGATTGGTCAACTGATGAAGAATTCGAAATTGTAAATTTAACCAGTCTACTGACAAAGACAGGAGAATCCTAATTTTTTTAGCGAGATCAAGGTTATCTATAGGCAGGTGTCTTGACCTTTTGGGTCGATTCCTGTTTTTGAGCTCAATTCGTCATTTAACGGATAAGGTTTAACATCTTTTATTTTACACCATCATATTTTACAAAAAAGTTTTTCGTTTTAAAAAAGTAGATTTTCTAATATCAAATCTGAAAGTGAAACCATTCCAATATATTCGCCATTTTCTTCTACAGGTGCCATTCTAATCCCTGCAATTATTAATAATTTGGCTACATAGCGGATGTCCATATTAGCCGGTACGCTAATCAGTGGTTTGGTCATAATTTCAAAAATATTTACCTCTTCTGATGTTTTATCCCTGATAATAACACCTTTGATAAAGTCATGAACATTGACGATTCCACAGACATCTTGATGGTGGCGTTTTTTTATGATTAGGGATTCAACCTTTTCTTTTTGCATTATTTCTACCGCCTCTTTTGCAGTAGCCATACCATCGATAAAAATCAGTTTTTTGGTCATTACATCCTTTGCACTTTGATAACTTCTATTTTTATTCATTTTTAATTTTTTTAATTAATAAGTTTATAAAACGATAGTTTAATTATTTTCAAAATTAATTATACCAGATTATAAATTAAAATAGCTCTGTTTTTTTATAAGTCCTAAGATACACGCCAACTGCTTATTTGGACTAAAAATATTCATCACGGGCTTGGTCTTTGAATTTTTTCATTTGGCTTTCTAATCCGATAATGTGTTCAACAGGTAAAACAAGAGCAATGCCTGTTCCTGGCATATTAAATTTACCGGCATCCGAAATCACTTTCATAAATTTTTCTACAATATGTTCTTCAACAAGAAATAAAATGATTTCTGTATGCTCTTCAATTGTGAGTCCGAAAAAAGATTTGGCTTCATGTATTCCTGTTCCCCGGGCAGGAATAATGGTAGCTCCCGTGGCTCCTGCTTTTTTCATAGCATCAACTACCTTATCACTAATATTTGGTTTTACAAAAGCTAAAATTAATTTAAACTGCATCTTTTTATATTTTAAATTCTAATAAATCGTTTTTTTTAAACTCATAATTTGCGCATATCCTAAAACTGCAATAATTGGAAACAGGCTTGCAAATGCAATTAGTCCAAATCCGTCAATAGCAGGATTCCGTCCAGGTATTGCACTTGATAATCCTAAGCCAAGTGCAGCTACAATTGGAACAGTTACAGTTGAAGTAGTAACTCCACCTGAATCGTAAGCCAATGCAATTAGTTCTTTTGGGGCAAAATAAGTCTGAATAATTACAATAACATAACCAACCATAATGTAAATATATAATGGTGTTCCGGTTACAATGCGAAATGTGCCCAAAGCCAGCGCAAAAGCAACTCCAATTGCTACGGTAATACGAAGCCCCCATGGGTTTATTGTTCCCCCAGAAACCTCATCGGCTTTTATTGCAACAGCAATAAGTGATGGTTCAGCTATGGTGGTTGAGAAGCCTATCAATGCAGCAAAAATATATATCCAATAGTAAGATTTCCAGTTTAAAAGTTCGGCTTCGGTAGCACCAATAAAAGATGGATCGGTTAATTGAGTAGCCATTATTTTGCCCACAGGGAAAAGTGCTTTTTCTAATCCCATTAAAAATAATGCAAGTCCCAACACTACATAAACCCCAGCAAGTATCATTTTTTTTAAATGTGGTATACGTTGTTTCAAAACTACAACTTGAAAGAATATGATTAATACCAGTATTGGTAATACATCCCGAAGGGTGTAAAACAAGATTAAAGCAAAATCTGTAAAATAATCAATCATCATTCAAATAATTATATTAAAACCAAAACAAGCCATATATCATTACAAAAATCATTGGTAAAAGTGAAGCAAAAGCAATCAAACCAAAACCATCAAGCAAAGGGCTTCTACCCTTGATTACCGTTGCAAGTCCTACCCCTAAAGCAGTAACTAACGGAACAGTGATTGTAGAGGTTGTAATCCCCCCAGCGTCGTAAGCTAAACCGATAATTTCTTTGGGAGCTATCATCGTCATTAACATAACCAGTATATACCCTCCGATGATTAAATAATGTAAAGGCCATCCTTTTAATATGCGCATCACGCCAATAACAATTGCGAGTCCAACTGAAAAGGCAACTGTAAGCCTTAGCCCCAGGGCATACGTGTCCATGGTTTTTTGGTTATTATCAATTAAACCCGCTTCTGATGATATTACCGAAGCCTTTTTTGCAACTGCAATTAACGCAGGTTCAGCAATAGTGGTAGAAAAACCTAGCAGAAATGAAAAAATCATTAACCAAAATAGACTTCCCTTTTTTGCCAAAGCGTAAGCCATTAATTCACCTATTGGGAACAACCCCATTTCGAGACCTTCAATAAAAAGCATCAAGCCCACAACTACAAACACAATCCCGAATAATATTTCACCAACTTGTGGAAATGGTTGCTTGATTACTACAGTCTGAAAGAAAACAATAACTACAATAATCGGAATGATATCAGTTACTGTAGCCCAAAGTTTTTTTATAATAACCAAGAAATAATACTTATAACTCACTATTTTTTTTGATATCTAAAATATGATATACAAGATACATCATACAATTATTTTATTTAATTCGTCTTTATAGTAAATTATTATTTTCACCATCAAAGCTTTCTCTATTTCATACTATTGGCTGGCTTCAATATAGTAATTTACTACTTAAATATTATCTTCAAGTTTATTTTGACGTGTTAGCTTTGTATTTTTTCCGTAATCTAATTTAATTATACTAATTGTGTCACTCGATCAGAGAATTTTATAAATTTAGTTAAATTTCAATGTTAAGTCCTATTTAATTAAAGAATAGTTTATTTGATGTCAAGAAAATAAATTCTATTTTAGTATTAATTCTGCTTTTTTATTGCATTATCCTTTATTTACCTATCGTTTTATAATGATTACAAACATAATCTATTGACAGAAAAAATGGCAAACAGATTTTAATTTTTCCTCCAAATTTTGAAAATCATTTTGTTTGCTTGGAAATAGTTCTGGTTTTTAGTTGGAATAATAGATAACTTATTATTGCAATGTCAGTTTGAGTTTCAAACCAAAAATAAGGGATTTTTAGATATTTTTCAAATGATAACTTTCTGATAGTTGTGTTCTATATTCATAATTAACAGGAAACAGCAAATTAAAAAAATGTTTTTACTTTTGAATTATAGATGTATTGTAAATATAATTTTCATAAATTGCAATAATTTTAAATATTGTAGACTAGCATGATTAGCATATTAATTTTCCTGATAAAAGGATGATTGATTTTTCATAAAGGTTAAATGTTTAAGTATATAAATAAAATTTAACAATGAATTTTATCCATTCTATTAGGCGTTTTTTTGAATTAAGAGGATTTGAGGTCTCCTCAAGATTTGCTGATAAGCTTGGCATAAGAGCAACAAATGTACGGTTGTTTTTTATTTATATCTCGTTTGTTACTGTTGGATTATCATTTGGAATTTATTTGACTCTTGCTTTTTTATTGCGTTTAAAAGATATGATTTATTCCAAACGAAATTCTGTTTTTGATTTATAATAAATTAAAATAGTTTAATTTGAAATTTGGAGCTGATAAGATTAGAACGAAAGTTTATATTGCTTTATTATTTTTATTTGGGGTTATTACCATAGGTGTCATAGGTTTTATTCTGATCTCAGGTTATAGTTTTATAAATGCCCTTTATATGACTATAATAACTATTTCAACAGTTGGCTTTAAAGAAGTAGAACCTTTAGATGATGAATCAAAAATATTTACGGTACTTTTAATATTGACCAGTATTGTTATTTATGGATATGTCATTTCGGTATTAACGGAGTATATTTCAAATAATAAACTATTTGAGGAACTTAAATTTAAGAAAGTGCAAAAAAAAATAGACAAACTTAAAGGTCATACCATTGTTTGTGGTTATGGAAGAAATGGTAAACAAGCAATATCTAAATTACTCAGTTATAAAGAATCTTGTGTAATAGTTGAAAGTAGCATTGAATTAATAGATGTGATTGAACATAAAAAGAATGTCTTATACGTTAAAGGCGATGCGACCGATGATGAAACTTTGTTAAAAGCAGGAATTGCTAGAGCTTCTGGTTTAATTACAACTTTACCATCTGATGCAGATAATTTGTATGTAGTACTTTCAGCAAGACAATTAAATAAAAGCTGTACAATCGTAAGTAGGGCATCTAATGATTCATCATACAGTAAATTAATAATTGCTGGTGCTGATAATGTAATTATGCCAGATAAATTAGGTGGAGCGCACATGGCTTCTCTTGTAGTAACACCTGATATTATGGAATTTATAGATAGACTTTCTATTGAAGGAGAAAGTTCTACAAACTTAGAAGAAATTTTAATTCAAAATTTACCTAAAGAATATCATTCTAAATCAATTTTAGATTTAGATTTAAGGAGAAAAACAGGATGTACAGTAATAGGTTTTAAAACTCCTGATAAAGAATATGTCATAAACCCTGAGGCTACTACTATATTAACTCCCAATTCAAAACTTATAGTATTGGGAAAACCAGAACAAATAGAAAAATTACATCAATTTTTTTAAATGGAAAAAGTTGTAATAACAGGTAGTAATGGTTTATTAGGGCAAAAGCTAGTAAAATTCTTATTGGCTAAAAATACTTTAGAAATTCATGCTTTATCCAAAGGAGAAAATCGCATGATTAATACTAAAGGTTACAACTATTATAATATAGATATTACCCAAGCAAAAATATTAACCAATTTGGTTAATAAAATTCAACCCCATTATATTATTAATACTGCTGCAATGACTAATGTAGACACCTGTGAATTACATAAAGCAGAATGCGATGCAATAAATGTTGATGCTGTTAATACATTGTCGAAGATTTGTAAAAAAAATAAGATTCATTTAATTCATATTTCAACCGATTTTATTTTTGATGGAGAAAAAGAAGGTTACTATACAGAAGAAGATAAACCTAATCCGGTAAATTATTATGGTCTGTCAAAATTGAAATCAGAAAAAATTATTATAAAATCTAAAATTAAATACACAATTTTACGTACTATTTTAGTTTATGGATTAGTCGATAGAAATGAAAGAAGTAACATAGTGCTTTGGATAAAAAATTCAATTGAAAATAAAAATAAAATTAATGTTGTAACTGATCAATATCGGATGCCAACTTTGGTAGATGATTTAGCTGAAGCTTGTCTGCTTGCAATTGAACATGATGCAATAGGAATATATAATATATCTAGCAACCAACTTTTGAGTATTTATGATATGGCAATAGAAGTCGCAAATGCATTTGATTTAGATAAAAATTATATCACTTCTATTGAGACTACGCAATTAAATTTACCTGCAAAACGACCTTTCAAAACAGGATTTGATTTAAATAAGTCAATAAGTCAATTAAAATTACCTTCCTATTCTTTTACAGAAAGA
Organism: Flavobacteriaceae bacterium; assembly: GCA_030613745.1. Taxonomy (GTDB): domain Bacteria; phylum Bacteroidota; class Bacteroidia; order Flavobacteriales; family Flavobacteriaceae; genus Lutimonas. The sequence goes on from JAUWLK010000024.1 coordinate 17,094, forward strand.
TTACAAGTTTTTAAAAATCAGTTAGCTAGCTATGAAGGCAGTTCATTATAGTAAAATATCTATGAATTTGTTAATAACTTTGTTGTGATTTTTATTTTATACTTATAACTTTT
>JAUWLK010000019.1 GCA_030613745.1 Flavobacteriaceae bacterium
TTATAACCTGCTTTTGTGATTGCTTCAATTACAGTGTCTAATGCATCTTCCGTACCGTCAAACGTTGGGGCAAATCCTCCTTCATCTCCTACTGCTGTACTTAAATTTCTACCGTGTAAAATTTTCTTTAAGTTGTGAAAAATTTCTGTACCCATTTGTAATGCATGAGTGAAATTTTTAGCTTTAACCGGCATAATCATAAACTCTTGAAAAGCAATTGGTGCATCAGAGTGTGAGCCTCCGTTTACAATATTCATCATTGGTACTGGTAAAGTATTTGCACTTACACCACCAACATATCTGTACAAAGGTAAATTTAATTCATTTGCAGCAGCTTTAGCAACTGCTAATGAAACTCCTAAAATTGCATTTGCTCCTAATTTTGCCTTGTTTGCTGTACCATCCAAATCAATCATTGCTTGATCAATAGTATTTTGTTCAAATATTGAAAATCCTAATAATTCTTCAGCAATACTCTCATTTACATTTTGAACAGCTTTTAATACTCCTTTACCCATATAATCTTCACCTCCATCTCTTAATTCTACAGCTTCATGTTCACCTGTTGAAGCTCCTGATGGAACTGCCGCTCTTCCTAAAACCCCATTTTCTGTAATAACATCAACTTCAATTGTAGGATTTCCTCTTGAATCAAATATTTGTCTTGCGTGAATGTCAATAATTATGCTCATTTTTTATATATTTTAAAATATTATTAAGGAGTGTAAATTTAAGAAAATCTATTATTCTTTCTCCATTTTAATTGAGATTTATACTTAATCGTTTTCGTTGTAAATAGGACAAGCAATTACTCCTATTAGTTTATTTTTTGTTTTTATGAAAATCTATGTTTTCAATAAATTGATCAAATAAATAATATGAATCATGAGGACCTGGACTTGCCTCTGGATGATATTGTACTGAAAAACAATTTTTATTCTTTATTCGCATCCCTGCCAATGTACCATCATTTAAATGTTCATGAGTAATTTCAAAATCTTTATGGTCTTCTACTTCTTTTTTATCAACCACAAAACCATGATTTTGGGAAGTGATTTCTCCTTTTCCGGTAATCAAATTTTTAACAGGGTGATTTATTCCTCTATGTCCATTATGCATTTTATAGGTTGTAATGCCATTTGCCAAAGCAATAATTTGATGACCTAAACAAATTCCAAACAAGGGCAAATCTTTATTAATTATTTCTTTAGCTAAATTCTGTGCATCTTTTAAAGGGTTTGGATCACCAGGTCCATTTGAAAGAAAATATCCATCTGGTTTAAACTCACTCATTTTTTCAAAAGTAGTATTGTATGGAAACACCTTTACATAACAATCTCTTTTAGTTAAATTATTAATAATATTTTGTTTTATCCCAATATCTAAGGCAGCTATTCTGTATTTAGCATTTTTATTTCCTACTGTATATGTCTTTTTTGTTGATACTTTTGAAGCTAGCTCTAATCCTTCCATTGAAGGTATTTCTTTTATTTTCTTTTGTAAAATATCTAAATCTGTTTCGGTAGAAATTACTGCATTCATTGCACCCTTATCTCTAATATATCTAACCAATGCTCTTGTATCAATATCAGAAATAGCTACAAAATTTTGTTTTTGAAAATATTCAAATAATGATTCATCAGCATTTTCTCTTGAATATTCATAACTGAAATTTTTACAAATTAATCCTGCAATTTTGATAGATGATGATTCTTGTTCATTTTTATTTGTACCGTAATTTCCAATATGTGCATTTGTAGTTATTAATAATTGCCCAAAATAAGAAGGGTCTGTAAAAATTTCTTGATAGCCAGTCATACCTGTATTAAAACAAATCTCTCCAACTGCAGTTCCTTCGATTCCAATTGATTTTCCTTCAAAAATTGTTCCGTCTTTTAAAAGTAAAATAGCCTTTTTTTTATTTTGGTATTTCATTAATAATTAATTTATTAAAAATTAAAATATTTAAATCTCATTGCAATATTTTAAGATTAGTTTTAAATCTATATCCTTTTTATAAGAAAGATTATTCTTTTTAATATACTTCTTAACTTTATCCTGATTATCATTACAAAGTTCTAAAACAGATTTTTTTGTTATCTTATATTTTACAATATGTTCTCCTTTCATTATGTAATAATCGTCAATAATATTAAAACGGTTTTTTTCTCTTGTACCATCTATTGGATTAAACATTCCTTCTATTATTTTGGCTTCATACTTTTTAAGTAATATCGTCTTTTTACTTTCAAATATTACTTCATAAATATCATTTCCATTATATTTTTTAAAAAATCTTTTATTTATTTTTAAAGAATCTATTTTGTTTATATCATAAACAAATAAAGAATCTGTTCCTTTCAAAGAACTAAATTCATTAGAATGAATATTAAAATTTATACTCTTTAAATTAAAAGTTTTACTATTAGAATAAACAACTACATTATTATTCCAGTCTTTAAATAAGTAACTGGATCCTTTAATCTCATTTTGGCTACTATAAAACAATCTTTTTGAAAAAACATCATTCATACTAATTATATTTCCTTCAGATGATATTGAATCAAATTCTTGACTTTTTACAGATGAAATTAAAAAAAGGGTTATTATAGTTAAAAAATATTTCATTTTAAATAAATTTAATAAAAAAAGGATAAGCTAAAATAGCTTATCCTTTTTAAAATTTCGACTAAAATTAAAAACATTTTATGCCTCGTCTTTAGTATCTGGTTTTTCTTTTTTTGTTTCCTCTGCTTTTGCAGGAATAGTTTCAGTAACTTCAGTTTCTTTTTCAGAAGTTTTTTTACCTCTTCTACGAGTTGCTTTTTTCTTTTTCGTACCTTTAGGATTGTATATTTCATTATAATCTACCAACTCTATCATTGCCATATCAGCATTATCTCCTTGTCGGTTACCTAATTTAATTATACGAAGATATCCTCCAGGTCGATCACCAACCTTTACTGCAACATCTCTGAATAATTCAGAAACAGCATATTTGTCTCTTAAATTACTAAATACTATTCTTCTGTTATGTGTTGTATCGTTCTTTGACTTTGTAATTAATGGCTCAACATATTGTCGTAAAGCCTTTGCTTTTGCCACAGTAGTATTAATACGTTTGTGTTCAATTAATGAACAAGCCATATTAGCTAACATCGCTTTTCTATGCGCTGTTTTTCTACCTAAATGATTAAATTTCTTTCCGTGTCTCATCTTTATTTATTTAAATCCCAAAATTTCAAATAATAATTAAATTTTACTTTTATAAAATTCAAAAAAACTAACACCCTCTTTGGGTTTTGGAATTTGGAATTTATTTTTTTAAAAAATTTACTCTTTATCTAATTTATACTTTACTAAATCCATACCAAAGGTCAAACCTTTGTTATTCACTAATTCATCTAATTCGGTAAGTGATTTTTTACCAAAATTTCTAAATTTCATTAAATCACTTTTATTAAATGCAACTAAGTCTCCTAATGTATCTACTTCAGCTGCTTTTAAACAATTTAAAGCTCTAACTGACAAATCCATATCAATTAAACGAGTTTTTAATAGTTGACGCATATGAAGTGATTCTTCATCATAAGTATCAGATTTAGCTATTTCATCAGCTTCTAAAGTAATACGCTCATCTGAGAATAACATAAAGTGATGAATAAGTATTTTTGCAGCTTCTGTTAATGCATCTTGAGGTGCAATTGAACCATCTGTAACTATGTCAAAAATTAATTTTTCATAATCTGTTTTTTGTTCTACACGAAAATTCTCAACAGCATACTTCACATTCTTAATAGGAGTGTAAATTGAATCTGTAAAAATAGTTCCTAATGGAGCTGAAACTTTTTTATTTTCTTCTGCCAATACAAAACCTCTACCTTTTTCAATGGTAATTTCCATATCTAATTTTACAGAAGATTCCATATTACATATAACCAAATCTGGGTTTAATACTTGAAATCCTGAAATAAAATTTTGGAAATCACCAGCCGTTAATTGCTCTTGACCTTTAACAGAAATTATTACAGTTTCATTATCAGTATCTTCTATTTGTTGCTTAAAACGAATTTGCTTTAAATTCAAGATAATTTCTGTTACATCTTCAACTATTCCTTTAATAGTTGAAAATTCGTGTTCTACTCCTTCAATTCTTAAAGAAGTAATTGCATATCCTTCTAGTGAAGATAACAGAACTCTTCTCAAAGCGTTACCTACAGTTAAACCGTAACCTGGCTCTAAAGGTTTGAACTCAAATCTACCTTCAAAATCAGTAGATTCAATCATTAATACTTTGTCTGGTTTCTGAAAATTTAAAATTGCCATAAGTTTAATTCTTTCTTTAAAATTATTTAGAGTATAACTCAACAATAAATTGTTCGTTTATGTTTTCTGGAATTTGAATTCTTTCTGGAACTGAAACAAATCTTCCTTCTAATGTTTCCGAATTCCAAGATAACCATTCATAAACATTTGACTTAGTTGCTAATGAATTTTCAATAGCTACTAATGATTTTGATTTTTCTCTTACTCCAACTAAATCTCCTTCTTTTAATGAATAAGATGGTATATTAACTAATTCACCATTTACTGTTATATGACGATGTGATACTAGTTGACGTGCTCCACTTCTTGAAGGTGAAATACCCAATCGATACACCACATTATCTAAACGAGATTCACACAGTTGTAATAAAATCTCACCAGTAATACCTTTATTTCTTTGTGCTCTTTCAAAAAGATTACGAAATTGACGCTCTAAAATACCATAAGTATATTTGGCTTTTTGCTTTTCTTTTAATTGTACAGCATATTCTGACTGCTTACCTCTTCTTCTTGAATTACCATGCTGTCCTGGAGGATAATTTCTTTTTTCAAAAGATTTGTCCTCACCGAAGATTGCTTCTCCAAACTTACGAGCAATTTTTGTTTTTGGTCCTGTATATCTTGCCATTTTTATTGATTTTTAAGGGATTATGAATTAAGGCATTCCTTCGATAATCTTTAGTCCTTAGTTATTATAATACTAAATTTGTTTCAGTATTTGTTATTATTTACTAATTTATTCTTTTAAAAAGCTACAAGAAGCTGAACCATGTTCAGCTTGTAAATTGAATCGGATTCAATTTACACTCTTCTTCTTTTTGGTGGTCTGCAACCATTGTGTGCTACAGGTGTAACATCAATTATTTCAGTTACTTCAATACCGTTATTATGAAGTGTTCTTATTGCTGATTCTCTACCATTACCAGGTCCTTTTACATAAACTTTAACTTTACGTAATCCTGCTTCAAAAGCAACTTTAGAACAATCTTCAGCAGCAGTTTGAGCAGCATAAGGAGTGTTCTTTTTAGAACCTCTAAATCCTTGCTTACCTGCACTGGACCAAGATATTACATCTCCTTTTTTATTAGTTAAAGAGATGATTATATTGTTAAATGATGCTGTGATATGAGCTTCCCCAATTGCATCAACAATTACTTTTCGTTTTTTTGAACTTGACTTTGCCATCTTTATTAACTATTATTTAGTTGCTTTCTTTTTACCTGCTACAGTTTTTCTCTTACCTTTACGAGTTCTAGAATTATTTTTAGTTCTTTGTCCTCTTAAAGGAAGACCTAATCTATGTCTAATTCCTCTATAACACCCAATATCCATTAAACGTTTAATGTTTATTTGGATTTCAGATCTTAATTCACCTTCAATTTTTAAACTTCCAGCTTGTTCACGAATCCTTGAGATTTGATCATCATCCCAATCTTGTACTATAATACTTTCGTCAACTTTTGCATTAGCTAAAATTTCTTTTGCTTTGCTTCTTCCGATTCCAAAGATATAAGTTAATGCTATAACTCCTCTTTTATTCTCTGGTATGTCAATTCCTGCTATTCTTGCCATAATTTATCCTTGTCTTTGTTTAAATCTAGGATTTTTTTTGTTGATTACATATAATCTGCCCTTCCTGCGTACTATAATACAGTCGGCACTTCTTTTTTTAACTGATGCTCTAACTTTCATCTCAATCTTATCTTTAATATCTATAAGTAATTCTTGCCTTAGTCAAATCATAAGGACTCATTTCTAACTTTACTTTATCTCCTGGTAACAATTTTATATAATGCATTCTCATTTTTCCAGAAATATGAGCTGTTACAATATGCCCATTCTCTAATTCAACTCTAAACATTGCATTTGATAATGCTTCATTTATTTTACCATCTTGTTCTATTGCCGGTTGTTTTGCCATAATTAATAGGATACTTTTCTTTTTGAACCTGCTTTCATCAAACCATCATAATGACGATTTAACAAATGTGCATTTATTTGCTGTAAGGTATCAATTGCAACACCTACCATAATTAATAAGGATGTTCCACCATAAAACATTGCCCATCCTGGTTGTACTCCTGCTTTTGTAATTATTGCAGGTAAAATTGCCAATAGTGCTAAAAATATCGATCCGGGTAAAGTAACTCGAGATAATATTGTATCTAAAAAATCGGCAGTATCTTTACCTGGTCTAATTCCAGGAACAAATCCTCCGCCTCTTTTTAAATCGTCAGCCATTTTATTTGTAGGAATAGTAATTGCCGTATAAAAATAACTAAAAATTATAATTAAAACAGCAAATAATAAACTATACCAAAATCCAAACATATCTTGAAATGCAACTCCAATGGATTTTATTGTACTATTCTCAGAAGTAGCTAATAAACCCGGTACAAACATTAATGCTTGTGCAAATATAATTGGCATAACTCCAGAAGAATTTAATTTTAATGGGATATATTGCCTAGCTCCAGCTGCATCTTTTATATTTCCTGCAACAGTTCTTCTGGCATATTGAACTTGAATTTTTCGAACCGCTGTAACTAAAAATACACTAGCTAAAATAACCAAGAACCAAATTACTATTTCTATTAAAATCATTATTAAACCACCATTTGATTGGTTTATTCTAGACGTTGCTTCTTGCATAAATGATGCTGGAAAACGAGCAATAATACCAATCATAATCAATAATGAAATTCCATTACCAATTCCTTTATCTGTAATTTTTTCACCTAACCACATAGCAAATACAGTACCTGTAGTTAATAGCAATATTGAAGAAAACCAAAATGTAGCTCCGTGACCTAATAAAAATGCACTTTCAGGTATTCCTAAACTAGGTAAACTTATAATGTAAGTAGGGGCTTGAATTAATAAAATGGCGATTGTTAACCAACGGGTTATTTGATTTATTTTCTTTCTTCCGCTTTCTCCTTCTTTTTGTAATTTTTGCAAATAAGGAACTGCTATACCCATTAATTGTACCACAATTGAAGCTGATATATATGGCATAATTCCTAAAGCCATAACAGAAGCTTTTGCAAATGCTCCTCCAGTAAACGCATTTAATAAACCTAACAATCCATCTTGGGTTTTATTGGTTAAACCTGATAGCTGAGTTGGATCAATTCCTGGTAAAGGAACTTGAGCCGCCAAACGGTATACAACCATTAGTCCTAATGTTATTAGAATTTTATTTCTAAGCTCTTCAATTTTCCAAATATCTTGGATGCTACTAATTAACTTTTTCATTTAAATTAATATAATTTAATTAAATGGTTGCTGCTTCTCCTCCAGCCTTTTCTATTGCTGCTTTTGCTGTAGCAGTATATTTATGAACCGAAACATTTAACTTAGCTTTTAATTCTCCTCTACCTAAAATCTTTATCAAATCGTTTTTACGTGCCAATCTGTTTTCAATTAAAACATCTATATTAACGGTATCTTTTATTTTACCATCATCAACAAGTTGTTGTAATTTATCCAAATTAATACCTTGGTATTCTTTACGATTTATATTGGTAAAACCAAATTTAGGTACTCTTCGTTGTAAAGGCATTTGACCTCCTTCAAAACCAATTTTTCTTGAGTAACCAGAACGTGATTTCTGTCCTTTATGACCTCTTGTAGCTGTCCCTCCTCTTCCAGAACCTTGACCTCTACCAATTCTTTTACCAGTTTTAACTGAACCTTTTGCAGGTTGTAAGTTATTTAATTGCATAACCTTTATATCTTATTTAATTTCTTCTACAGAAATTAGATGATTAACTGTTTTTACCATTCCAAGGATTGATGGAGTAGCGTCATGTTCTACTACTTGATCAATCTTACGTAATCCTAATGCTTCAAGTGTTAACTTTTGATTTTTAGGACGTCTTATTTTACTACGTACTTGTTTTACTCTAATTTTTTTCATCGTAAAATATATTTATCCGTTGAATACTTTTTCTAATGAAATACCTCGCTGTCTAGCAATTGTATGTGCATCACGTAAGTTTAACAAAGCGTCAAAAGTTGCTTTTACAACATTATGAGGATTTGAAGAACCTTGTGATTTTGATAATACATCATGAACACCCACTGATTCTAAAACCGCACGTACTGCACCACCTGCAATTACTCCTGTACCGTGAGAAGCTGGCTTTAAGAAAACTTTAGCTCCTCCATATTTACCTTTTTGTTCATGAGGTAAAGTTTGCTTGATAATAGGAATTCTCACTAAGTTTTTCTTAGCATCTTCAATTGCTTTAGCTATAGCTGAAGCAACATCGTGAGATTTACCCATACCATGGCCAACAACACCATCTCCATTTCCAACTACAACAATTGCAGCAAAACTAAAAGTTCTACCACCTTTGGTTACTTTTGTAACTCGTTGTACTCCTACCAAATGATCTTTCATATCTAATCCACTTGGTTTTACTCTTTCTATATTTTTATATTTTTTGTACATGGTATATTCTTAAAATTTTAAACCTCCTTCTCTTGCTCCTTCAGCAAGTGCTTTTAATCTTCCGTGATATAAAAAACCGTTTCTGTCAAAACCACAAGTTTCAATTCCTTCTTTACTAGCTTTTTCAGCTAAAGCTTTACCTACTGCATTTGCTATTTCAACTTTGGTTCCTTTTTCTAGTCCTTTAGTTCTTGAAGATACAGAAACTAAGGTAGTACCTGTAACATCATCAATTAATTGAGCAGAAATTTCTTTGTTACTTCTAAATACTGATAGCCTTGGTTTGCTAGCAGTTCCTGAAACAACCTTTCTTATTCTATTTTTTATACGGTATCTTCTTTCGAGCTTTGTTAATGCCATAACTATTATAAATTATGCAGTTTTACCTGCTTTTCTTCTTAATTGTTCACCTACAAATTTAACTCCTTTACCTTTATATGGCTCTGGTTTACGCAATGAACGAATCTTTGCAGCTACTTGACCAACCAACTGTTTGTCAAAAGAAGTTAATTTAATTATTGGATTTTTACCTTTTTCAGAAACTGTTTCAATCTTAACTTCAGGAGCAACATTTAAAACAATATTGTGTGAAAAACCTAAGGCTAAATCTAATTTCTGACCCTGAGTTGAAGCTCTGTATCCAACCCCAACCAATTCTAATTCTTTGGTCCAACCTGTAGAAACACCAATAATCATATTATTAATTAAAGCTCTATACAAACCGTGTTTTGCACGATTGTCTTTACTTTCTAATGATCTTTCTAAAGTTAAGGTTCCATCCTCATTTTTTATCGCAATCTCACCAATGTTTTGAGATAACTCGCCTAGCTTACCTTTAACGGTAACTACGTTGTCTTTAATATCAACGGTAACTCCTTCTGGAATTGCAATTGGGCTTTTTCCTATTCTTGACATCTTAATTACTTTTTAATAAACGTAACACAATACTTCTCCACCTACATTTTCTTGACGAGCTTTTTTATTAGTCATCACACCTTTTGAAGTAGAAATAATTGCTATACCTAATCCGTTCAATACTCTTGGCATTTCAGTAGCATTGGCATACTTACGCAAACCTGGAGTACTGATTCGTTTAATTTGTTTTATTATTGGTTGCTTTGAAATTTTATCATATTTCAAAGCAATTTTAATACTATCCTGAACTTTATTTTCAATAAACTTATAACTTAAAATATAACCTTGATCAAATAAAATTTTGGTTATTTCTTTTTTTAAGTTAGATGCTGGGATTTCAACAACTCTATGTTTTGCACTTGCAGCATTTCTAATTCTTGTTAAATAATCTGCTATTGGATCTGTATACATATTTTTTAATTTGCGATTTTGGTTTTTAACTTATTTGTTAAACCTGAAACCAATTATTTAATTTTACCAACTTGCTTTTTTTACACCTGGTATCAATCCTTGATTAGCCATTTCACGAAATGTTACACGAGAAATACCAAATTGACGCATATAGCCTTTAGGACGACCTGTTATTTTACAACGGTTGTGCATACGAACAGGTGATGCATTTTTTGGTAATTTTTGCAATGCTTCGTAATCACCAGCTTCTTTTAAAGCCTTTCTTTTCTCAGCATATTTTGCAACAGTTTTAGCTCTTTTTACTTCACGAGCTTTCATTGATTCTTTTGCCATCTTTAATTCTTTTTAAATGGTATACCTAATTCGTGTAATAATGATTTTGCCTCTTTATCGGTTTTAGCAGAAGTTACAAAAGTAATATCCATACCACCAATTTTATTTACTTTATCAATATTTATTTCAGGAAATATAATTTGTTCTGTAATTCCTAAAGTATAATTTCCTCTTCCATCAAAACTATTAGCTTTTACGCCTTTAAAATCTCTTACTCGAGGTAATGATGCAGTAACTAATCTATCTAAAAACTCATACATTTTTTGTTCGCGTAAAGTTACTTTAACTCCAATTGGCATTCCTTTACGTAATTTAAATGATGCAATATCTTTTTTAGAAATTGTAACAATTGGTTTTTGACCAGTTATTGCAGTTAATTCATCTACAGCATAATCAATCAGTTTTTTATCGGCAATTGCATCACCAACACCTTTACTAATAACAATTTTTTGTAATTTAGGTACTTGCATTACATTTTTGTAACCGAACTCTTCGACCAAAGCAGGTTTTATTCTGCTATTGTAATCTTCTTTAAGTCTTGGCATATTTTCCATAACTATATTACTTCTTTAGATTTTTTTGAAAACCTAACTTTATTATCTCCTTCTATACGATATCCAACTTTTACAGTTTCACCATTTTCAACTAACATTAAATTTGAAATATGAAGTGGTGCTTCTTTTTTAACGATACCCCCTTGAGGATTCTCTGCACTAGGTTTAGTGTGCTTAGAGATCATGTTTACTCCTTCTACAATTGCTTTATTCTTTTCAATAAAAACTTTAACAATTTTTCCTTCTTCACCTTTGTGATCTCCTGCAATTACTCTTACTGTATCCCCAGTTTTAATTTTTAATTTTGTCATCTTAATAACTTATTAAAGCACTTCTGGTGCTAATGATACAATTTTCATGAATTGTTTTTCACGAAGCTCTCTAGCTACTGGCCCAAATACACGAGTACCTTTCATTTCTCCTGAAGTAGAATCTAATAAAACACAAGCATTATCATCAAATCTAATATATGATCCATCTTTACGTCTTACTTCTTTTATGGTTCTAATTACTACGGCTCTTGAAACTTGACCTTTCTTTACAGTACCATTTGGTGTAGCGTCTTTTATTGCTACTACAATTTTATCTCCTACTGATGCGTAACGTTTCTTTGTTCCGCCAAGCACACGAATTACAAGAGCATCTTTTGCTCCAGTATTATCGGCTACTTTTAATCTTGATTCTTGTTGTAACATAATTATTTAGCTCTTTCTAAGATTTCTACTAATCTCCAACGCTTGGTTTTACTTAACGGACGTGTTTCCATTATTTTAACTGTATCTCCAATATTGCAATCATTTTTTTCATCGTGTGCTACATACCTTTTGGTATTTAACACATATTTACCGTACATAGGATGTTTTACACGTTTCATTTCTGAAACAATAATAGACTTCTCCATTTTGTTGCTTGAAACTACACCTATTCTTTCTTTTCTAAGATTTCTTTTTTCCATCTTTTCTAATAAATTACAATTGTTGTAATTCTCTTTTAGTTAATTCTGTAGCAATTCTTGCAACTGTTTTACGAACAGTTTTTAATTGCATAGGAGTTTCTAAAGGTGAAATTGCATGTGCAAGTTTCAAATCAGTATAACTTTTTTTGAAAATTTTAAATTTTTCTTTTAAATCTTCAACTGATAATTCTTTAATTTCCGATTGTTTCATGTGTTTTATGTTAAAATTTGTTTCACATGTAATCTTATAAATATATAAGATTTCATCTTCTTAAAAATTAAGCGTTGTCAAAATCTCGCGCAACTACAAATTTGGTTTTTACTGGTAATTTTTGTGCGGCTAATCGCAATGCTTCTTTTGCCACTTCAATAGATACACCACCTATTTCAAACATTATTCTACCTGGTTTTACTACAGCAACAAAATATTCAGGAGCACCTTTACCTTTACCCATACGTACTTCTAAAGGTTTTTTAGTAATCGGTTTATCCGGAAATATTTTAATCCATAAACTACCTTGTCTTTTCATATATCGAGTTGCAGCAATACGAGCAGCTTCTATTTGACGTGAGGTAAGTAAATTTTGTTCTAAAGATTTTATCCCGAACATCCCGTTTGAAAGTTGATGACCTCTTTGCGAGTTCCCTTTCATATTACCTTTACCTTTCTGTACTTTACGATATTTTACTCTCTTTGGTTGTAACATTTTTTAAACTTTAAAAAATTTATCTTCTGCGAGGTTTATTTCTTCCAAATCCTCCTTTATTAGCACCACCTTTGCCTTTTTTTGACAAACCAACTAATGGATTCAATTCTCTCTTACCATAAACTTCACCTTTCATAATCCATACTTTAACACCTATTTTACCATAAGTAGTATTAGATTCTTCTAGTGCATAATCAATGTCTGCTCTAAATGTAGAAAGAGGAATTCTACCGTCTTTATAACTTTCAGAACGTGCCATTTCAGCTCCGTTTAAACGACCTGAAATTTGTACTTTTATACCTTCAGCATTCATTCTCATTGTTGCAGATATAGCCATTTTGATTGCTCTTCTATATGAAATTCTATTTTCAATTTGACGGGCAATACTTGCGGCTACTAATTTTGCATCAAGTTCTGGGCGTTTAATTTCAAAGATATTGATTTGCACTTCTTTCCCTGTAATCTTTTTAAGCTCTTCTTTTAACTTGTCTACCTCTTGACCACCTTTCCCAATAATAATACCCGGACGAGCAGTAGTGATAGTAACGGTTACAAGTTTAAGAGTACGCTCAATAATTACTCTAGAGACACTTGCTCTATTTAATCTAGCAAAAATATATTTACGAATCTTATTGTCTTCAGCAAGTTTATCACCGTAGTCATTTCCACCATACCAGTTAGATTCCCAACCTCTGATGATTCCTAAACGATTTCCTATTGGATTTGTCTTCTGTCCCATGCTATATATTAATTGCTTAAATTATTTGTTCCTAAAATCAACGTTACGTGATTTGAACGTTTTCTAATTCTGTGTGCACGACCTTGTGGTGCAGTACGTAATCTTTTCAACATTGTAGCACTATCAACATAAATTTCTTTTACAAACAATCCGGCATCTTCAATATTTGCATCTTCATTTTTAGCTTGCCAGTTTGCAATTGCTGATAACATTAATTTTTCAAGATTTATAGATGCTTCTTTAGGATGAAACTTTAATATTTGAAGTGCTCTTTCAACTTCAACACCTCTTACTAAGTCAGCTACTAAACGCATCTTTCTTGGTGATGTAGGACAACCATTAAGTTTAGCTACATAAGAATTTTTACGTGCTTCTTTTAGTTGATTGGCTCTTAATTTTTTTCGAACTCCCATAATTACAATCTATTTTTTTCCTTTATTTCTAGATCCTGCATGTCCTCTAAACGAACGTGTAGGTGAAAATTCACCTAATTTATGTCCTACCATATTTTCAGTAATATATACTGGTACAAATTGGCGACCATTGTGTACACCGATTGTTTGTCCAACAAAATCAGGTGTGATCATTGAGGCTCTTGACCAAGTTTTAATAACTGTCTTTTTGCCTGAATCTATATTATTTTGGACTTTTCTTTCTAATTTAAAGAAAACATAAGGTCCTTTTTTTAATGAACGTGCCATACTTTTATCTAATTATTTTTTTCTACGTTCAACAATATGTTTATTACTAGCTTTGGTTTTTGAACGAGTTTTAAATCCTTTAGCTGGTATACCTTTTCTTGATCTTGGATGTCCACCTGAAGCTCTTCCTTCACCACCTCCCATTGGATGATCAACAGGGTTCATAGCTACCGGACGTGTTCTAGGTCTTCTACCTAACCATCTATTTCTACCAGCTTTACCTGATACTGTTAACTGATGATCAGAATTTGAAACCACACCAATTGTAGCTTTACAGGTTAATAATATCAATCTAATTTCACCTGAAGGCAATTTAATTGTTGCATATTTTCCTTCTCTTGCCATCAATTGAGCAAATGATCCTGCACTTCTAGCAATTACTGCACCTTGACCTGGACGTAATTCAATACAAGAAATCACAGTACCTAATGGAATACTACTTAATAACATCGTATTTCCTATTTCTGGTGCTACTTTTTCTCCAGATATTACAGTTTGTCCTACTTTTAATCCGTTTTGAGCAATGATATATGTTTTTGCACCATCAGCATAATTCAATAATGCAATATATGCCGAACGATTCGGATCGTATTCAATAGTTTTAACTGTCGCAGGAATTCCATCCTTATTTCTTTTGAAATCAATGATACGGTATCTTTTTTTATGACCACCACCTATGTAACGCATAGTCATTTTACCTTCACTGTTTCTACCTCCAGATCTTTTCAAAGGAGCTAACAAGCTCTTTTCTGGTTTATCTGCTGTTACAACGTCAAAATCAGTTACAACTTTAAATCGTTGTCCTGGGGTTGTTGGTTTTAATTTTCTTAATGCCATCTCTTTATCTTAGATATTGCTATAAAAATCAATATTTTCTCCTTCAGCTAACTGTACAATTGCTTTTTTATAAGCACCTGTTTTTCCTGTAACTACACCTTTTTTAGTAAATTTAGATTTACGTTTAACAGGGTAAGTCATTGTTCTCACATCTTTAACAGATACTCCGTAAGCACTTTCAACTGCTTCCTTTACTTCAATCTTGTTAGCCGTTTTTTTCACAACAAAACTAAAACAGTTACTTAACTCGCTCAGTTCGGTTGCTTTTTCCGTAATAATAGGTTTTATCAATATACTCATAACTATTACTTGCTAAAATTTGATTCAATTTCTTCTAAACATTCTTCAGAAAGCAATACTTTATTTGCGTTTAAAACACCGTAAGTATTTAATTGTGAGCTATTTACAACCCTTGTGCTTTTTAAATTTCGTGATGACAAATATACATTAATATTTGACTCTTCCAACACAAACAAAGATTTTTTATTTTCAAGATCTAAAGCCTTTAAAATATTGATAAAATCTTTTGTTTTAGGTGCATCAAAATCAAATTTTTCAAGTACCAAAATATTGTCTTCTTTAGCCATCAATGACAAAGCTGATTGACGGGCTAATTTTTTTAATCCTTTATTTAATTTAAAAGAATAGTTTCTTGGTCTCGGACCAAAAGCTCTTCCTCCACCTCTAAAGATTGGAGATTTAATGCTTCCTGCACGTGCAGTACCAGTACCTTTTTGCTTTTTAATTTTACGAGTACTACCTTTTATATCAGCTCTTTCTTTAGCTTTAGAAGTTCCTTGTCTTTTATTAGCCAAGTGTTGTTTAACATCTAAATAAATAGCGTGATCATTTGGCTCTATTGCAAAAATAGCATCTGAAAGTTCAACGCTTCTTCCAGTTTTTTTCCCGTTGATATCTATTACAGCTACTTTCATTATTTCTGAATAATTAAATATGAATTTTTATGGCCAGGAACTGCACCTTTTACAACTAAAAGATTTTTATCTTTAACCACCTTCAAAACTCTTAGGTTTTGCACTTTAATTTTATCTCCACCCATTCTGCCTCCCATACGCATACCTTTAAATACTCTAGAAGGATAAGATGATGCCCCTACTGAACCCGGTGCTCTATGCATACTTTGCTGACCGTGAGTTCTTTCTGAACCTTGAAATCCATGACGTTTAACAACTCCTTGGAAACCTTTACCTTTAGAATTACCAGATACATCTACAAATTCACCTTCTTCAAAGTGATCTACTGTAATCTGATCTCCTAGTTTATACTCTTTTTCAAATCCTTGGAATTCAACAACACGTTTTTTAGCAGCTGTTCCAGCTTTCTTAAAGTGCCCATTAAGCGCTTTATTTGACTGCTTTTCTGCCTTGTCATCGAAACCAAGTTGTAACGCTTCATACCCGTCAACCTCTTTGGTTCTGACTTGGGTAACTACACAAGGACCAGCTTCAATAACAGTACACGGAATATTTTTTCCGTTTTCGTCATAAATACTAGTCATACCTATTTTTTTACCTATTAACCCAGACATTATTAATTATTTAATTATTATTCTATTTATATTCTAAAAAAAAGGGTCAAAATACTTCAACCCTGAATGTATTTTTTACGTTTTTCCTTCGTCTATCGCTCCGGACATGTAACTGAAATTATCCTTTTCAGTTTTATTTTGAGATTCCCTCCAGATTCCTATCGGGATTCTTGGAAATTGAAATCAGATTTAATTAAACCTTAATTTCAACCTCAACACCACTTGGCAATTCTAATTTCATTAAGGCATCAATTGTTTTTGATGAAGAACTATAGATATCTAGAATTCTTTTATAAGCACATAATTGAAATTGTTCTCTTGATTTTTTGTTTACGTGTGGAGAACGCAATACAGTAAATATTTTTTTATGTGTTGGTAACGGAATTGGACCATTAACTACAGCACCAGTACTCTTTACTGTTTTTACAATTTTTTCAGCAGACTTATCTACTAAATTATGATCGTAAGACTTTAATTTTATTCTAATTTTTTGACTCATTTTCTTAATTTTTTAGGAAAATTATCCTTGTGCTTTTTTAATTACTTCCTCTGAAACATTAGCTGGAGTTTTTGCATAATGCGAAAATTCCATAGTAGAAGTAGCTCTACCAGATGATAATGTTCTCAATGTAGTTACATAACCAAACATTTCAGACAATGGCACTTGAGCTTTAATTACTTTAGCCCCAGCTCTATCATCCATAGAGTTAACTTGACCTCTTCTTCTGTTCAAGTCACCAACTATATCACCCATATTTGCTTCAGGAGTTACTGCCTCTAATTTCATAATTGGCTCAAGAATAACTGCTCCAGAAGCTTTTGCTGCAGATTTATATCCTAATTTTGCAGCCAATTCAAATGATAAAGCATCAGAATCAACAGGGTGGAATGAACCATCCAATAATTTAACCTTCATGGTATCCATCTCAAATCCTGCCAAAGGACCGTTTTTCATTGCTGCTTTAAATCCTTTTTCAACAGCTGGAATAAATTCTTTAGGGATATTACCTCCTTTTATTTTATTTACAAACTGCAAACCTATACCTTCAAAATCCTCATCAACAGGACCCATTTCAAATACAATATCACCAAACTTACCTCTACCACCAGATTGTTTTTTATAAATCTCTCTGTGTTGTGAAGTTTTAGTTAAAGCTTCTTTGTATTCTACTTGAGGTTCACCTTCATTAACTTCAACTTTAAATTCACGTCTTAAACGATCAACTAAAATTTCAAGGTGTAATTCACCCATTCCTGAAATAATAGTCTGACCTGAAGCCTCATCTGTTCTTACTTGGAAAGTTGGATCTTCTTCAGCTAATTTTGCCAAAGACATACCTAATTTATCAACATCAGCCTTAGTTTTAGGTTCAACTGCAATACCAATTACAGGTTCAGGAAAACTCATTGATTCTAAAATAATTGGCTTGTCCAAAACGCTCAAAGTATCGCCGGTTTTAATATCTTTAAAACCTACGGCTGCAGCAATATCTCCTGCTTCAATTACATCAATTGGCTCTTGTTTATTTGCATGCATTTGATAAATTCTTGAAATACGTTCTTTCTTACCTGAACGTACATTCAAAACATAAGAACCTGCTTTTAAAGCACCAGAATAAACCCTAAAAAACACCAATCTACCTACAAACGGATCTGTAGCAATTTTAAATGCTAAAGCTGCAAATGGCTCATTTACATTTGGTTTACGAATTTCTGGTTTTTCAGTCTCTGGATTTATACCTTCAATAGCTTCAATATCTAAAGGAGAAGGTAAGAAACGCATTACACCATCAAGCATTGT
>JAUWLK010000273.1 GCA_030613745.1 Flavobacteriaceae bacterium
ACAGGAGGTTTTTCTTTATTCCATTTATGTTCAGCAAGCCAAAAATATTTTGGCAAGCCTGAAGTATGATTTAATAAATGTTTTATTGTAATATTTTCATAAGGAAATTCAGGAAAGTATTTTATTACCATATCATCAAGACCAATACTACCTCTTTCATAAAGAATTAAAATTGCGGTAGCAGTAAATTGTTTACTTACTGAGGCTAATTGAAATACAGAGTTTTTATCAAGTTTGATTTTTTTATTAAAATCGGCATAACCATATTCATTACTAAAAAGCAACTTTCCATTTTTTGCAACTAAAATACTTCCATGAAAATCATGTCTTTTATTTATACGTTTTAAAACCGAATCCAATTTTTTAGAAACATTTTGAGTAAGTGATTCTGGATAAATAGGGATAGATTCTTTTTCTTTAATATCTATTAATGCATTATTTAAAATATCCACATCATTCAAAGTAGATGTTGATACTTTAAAATTACTAAAAAGCAAAATAATGAGTATCAGAAAATATTTTCTCATTTTTAAAAAATTATTGTTATTTGTTAAATTTTTGCTGAAAAATAAGAAAAAACACCAACACTACAAAAAGACTTTATACTTAATTTCGTAGCAATTTATCTTATATTAGCAATATCTCATTTGTATAAAATATTCTTATTATTTAAAATACTAATCAGTTATAATAAAACCTTTATTACAAATTCAATTTTTTATACAATTCATCTAACGAATAAATATCTATTTTATTTAATAAATTAAAAATATTAACGTAATAAAAGTAACCATTAAATAAATAAATACAATTCAAGAAACCCCTACTTTAATATTTGATCAATTCTTTTAAGTACTTCAGATGAAAATTCAAGGTTTTCCATAGCCTTTAAACTATCTAAAAGTTGTTCACTACTACTTGCTCCTACTAATACTGAAGTAATACGTTCATCCTTTAAAAGCCAGGCAATAGCCATTTGTGCAAGACTTTGCCCTCGAGACTTAGCAATTTCATTAAGTTGTCGAACCTTTAAAAGTATCTTTTCATTTATCTGTTCTTTTTTTAAATAACGACCATCTCTAACTGCTCTGGAGTCTTTTGGGAAACCTTTTAAATATTTACTTGTTAAAATTCCTTGTTCTAAAGGTGAAAAAGCGATAGCACCTACACCTTCATTTTCCAACACATTCAACAATCCATCTTCAACCCACCTATCCATCATGCTATATCTTGGTTGATGAATCAAACAAGGTGTTCCTAGGTCATTTAAAATATTAACTGCTTGTAAAGTTTGTTCCGCACTATATTGAGAAATACCTATATAAAGTGCTTTTCCCTGCTTAACCAAATGATCTAAAGCACCCATAGTTTCTTCAAGTGGCGTATCTGAATCTGGCCTGTGGTGGTAAAAGATATCTACATAATCCAGTCCCATCCGTTGTAAACTCTGATCTAAACTTGCTATCAGGTATTTTCTTGATCCATAGTCTCCATACGGGCCAGGCCACATATCCCAACCTGCCTTAGTAGAGATAATCAACTCATCTCGATATTGTTTAAAATTCTGTTTAAAAATGTTTCCAAAATTAGTTTCAGCTGCTCCATAAGGTGGACCGTAGTTATTTGCTAAATCAAAATGAGTAATTCCATGGTCAAATGCGCATTTCAGTATATCACTGGAATTTTCAAAGTCGTCTGTAAACCCAAAATTATGCCAAAGACCTATTGAAATCATTGGCAGTAACAAACCACTTTTCCCTGTTCTTCTGTAATTCATTTTTTGATATCTGTCGTCTTTTGCCTGATATCCCTTTTTAGAAAAATTATTTGATTCACTCATATCAACTGGAAGTAAGTATTAATTAATTTATATATATTAAATAATGTAGTCAAAAAAAATTGTTTAAATCATTTTAATTCAATAAATAAAAATTTCTTGAAACCAACTATCTCCGAGGCAAGCCATAGGAGTATTTCGCTGGTTTCATACTCAATCAAGTTGAGCACATGCTTTAACATGAATGTTAAAAACCAAAATTTATTATTTAGATCCCCTTTTCGGGGATGACATTTCAGTGGTTACCTCGAGGCAAGCCTCGAGGAATTCTTTTTGATTAAAAACCAAATTTCATATCATAATTATTCTGGATATTCAATTCGTAAATGATAAATATTGTTCAATTTCTTTTTGATCACTTTTTTAATTATTTGAATTTCTTTAAAAGTGATATCTGCATTCATAAATTGACCGTTATTCATTTGACCACTAATTATTTTTTCAACTAATTCATCAATCAACTGTGCTGTTGGTTCCTTAATACTTTTTGAAGCAGCTTCACAGGCATCACACATCATTAAAATTGCGGTTTCTTTTGAGAAAGGAATTGGTCCCGGATATTTAAATGCATTTATATCTACTGAGTCTGGAGTTAATTCCTCTTGTTTTTTATAAAAATAATAGACTGTATTTGTACCATGGTGCGTTCTTATAAAATCAATTATCCTATCAGGTAAACCATTCTTTTTGGCCATTTCAACACCTTTTATGACATGATCAATAATTATACTAGCAGATTCATTTGGAGGTAATTCATTATGTGGATTTACACTTGTTCTTTGATTTTCAGTAAAATACATAGGATTACTCATTTTACCAATATCATGAAAAAGTGCACCTGTTCTAACTAACATAGCATTTGCGCCAATTTCATTGGCCGAAGCCTCAGCTAAATTAGCTACTTGCATAGAGTGCTGAAAAGTTCCTGGAGCTTTTTCATTTAATTCACGTAATAATTTGGAATTGGTATTTGATAATTCCAATAATGAAACATCTGAAACCAAATTAAATAACTTTTCGTAAATTAAAATTAAAACCAATGACAAGAATGATAATACACCATTAAGAGCAAACATTACAAAATACGACCACTTTAAATGCTGTGCATTTCCTTCTTGAATAATAGAAAAAGCAAAATATGCAAGAATATATACCGCTGTTATTTTTGTAATAGAAATAAATAAATTAGCACGTCGATATAATTCTGATACAGTTAAAATAGTTACAATTCCTGCAATTGTTTGTAAGAATATAAATTCAAAACTATTTGGAACAATAAAACCTAATATTAAAACAGTAATAAAATGGGTGAACAGACCCAATCTTGCATCAAAAAATGCTTTTAGTACAATTGGTAAAATTATTATTGGAACAACATATATATAACTTACCCAATACTTTTGAACAATGGTAACTAATAATATTATCAATAAAACATTTAAAAATATGAAAGTAAGTTTAGTATTATTTTCAAATATTTCTTTACGATATTTATTTAAAAACAACATTAACATCAATAATACTAGAGCTACTAAAATGGTATAACCTAAAACTATCCAA
>JAUWLK010000068.1 GCA_030613745.1 Flavobacteriaceae bacterium
ATTGATACTTTGTGGAGATTTTTTTCAGCTTCCACCTATAGGAAATTATAGTGAAACCAATCGTGAAAAATTTTCATTTATGTCACAAGCATGGTTAGATGCAAACCTTTCTATTTGTTATTTAACGGATCAATATCGACATACAGATAATGAATTGAACACTATATTAAATGAAATTAGAGAAGGAAATGTAACTCAAAATTCGATTGATGTATTAAGTAAAAATAATAATGCATTAAAATCTGATGAACCAACTAAGTTATATACGCATAATTTAGATGTAGACAGGATTAATAAGGAACATTTAAATTCAATAAAAGGGAAAATAACAAAGTTTAAAGCAAAGATAAAAGGAAATTTAAAACTGGCAGAAACTGTTAAAAAATCAATAATGGCTCCTGAAAATCTTGAATTAAAGGTTGGAGCTAAAGTAATGTTTGTAAAAAATAATCATGAAAAAGGATATTTAAATGGTAGTTTAGGAACCATTTTAAAATATAATAAAGACGGTTTACCAGTTGTTAAATTATTGAACGGATATGAAATTACAGCAGAGTATGAAGATTGGAGAATTGAAGATGAAAGTGGTAAGATGCTGGTTAGCTATCTACAAATACCACTAAGGTTAGCATGGGCAATAACTGTGCACAAAAGCCAGGGAATGACATTAGACGCTGCTGAAATGGATTTAAGTAAAACCTTTGAAAGAGGACAAGGTTATGTGGCATTGTCAAGAGTTAAAAGTTTAAGTGGTTTGAAATTGTCAAGTTTTAATACAATAACTTTAGAAGTTGATGATTTGGCTTTAAAAGCCGATAAAAGGTTTCAAGAATTATCGCTTAAAGTGGAAAAAGATTGTGAAGAAAAAGACTTTGAAAAACTGGCACTAAACTTTGTAAAAAAATCAGGAGGAATTACCAATTTTGATGAAATTGAAGAAAATAAAACAAATCTTAAAAAAGGTTTAAAAACAAAAAAGAAATCAACGTATTTAATTACAAAACAGCTAATTGATGAAGGGCTTTCCTTAAAAAATATAGCTAAAGAAAGAGAATTGAATAGAGGTACCATTATTACACATTTGTTAAGAATTACAGAGCAGTATCCTACTACAGATTTATCACGGTTTAAACCAGATAAAATGACATTATCTAAAGTCAGAAAAGCAAGAAATAAAATTTTGAAAGAAAACTCAGGTGAAAAAACAATAAGTTTAAAGCCAATTTTTAAAATGCTGGATGGAGAAATTACTTATCAAGATATAAAGTTGGCACTGGTTTTTTTATAATTTGTACCTTTATAAAATGAATATTGAAGAGTTTAGAAACTATTGTTTAAGTAAACCCTGTGTAACAGAACACTTTCCTTTTGATGAAATCACATTGGTTTTTAAAGTATGTAATAAAATTTTCACTTTATCCGGATTAGAACGTCAACCTCCTGCAATAAATTTAAAATGTGATCCGGAAAAGGCGATTGCACTCCGTGAAGAATATGATGGAACTATTTTACCAGGTTACCACATGAATAAAAAGCATTGGAATACTGTTGAAATAAATAATTTACCATATGATTTACTTATTGAACTTATTGATCATTCTTATGATTTAATAGTTGAAAGTTTGCCTAAAAAAGTAAGAGAAAAACTATTATAGTTGGTAAGTTTATTTTTTTAAAATATTGTTTCTAAAACTTTACATTTGCATTTTTCAATTAAAAATAAATTTATATGAGTCTTGTAAAGAAATTACATGCCCGTAGTGAATCAAAATGTGAGTTATGTTCTTCTGCCGAACATTTAAATGTTTACGAAGTGCCGCCAACTTCAAAAGGTATTGTTGATGATAGTATTTTGGCTTGTACAACATGTATTGATCAAATTGAAAATCCTGAAAATGTTGACATTAACCATTGGCGTTGTTTAAATGAAAGCATGTGGAGTGAAGTTTCGGCTGTACAAGTAATTGCTTGGCGAATGCTTACTCGTTTACGAGATGAAGGATGGTCACAAGATTTATTGGAGATGTTATATTTAGATGAAGAAACTTTAAAATGGGCAGAATCAACTGGTGAAGGCGAGGATGAAAGTGAAAAAATTATCCATAGAGATGTTAATGGTGTTATTCTACAAACTGGAGACTCAGTTGTTTTGATAAAAGATTTGAAAGTGAAAGGATCAAGTATGATTGCAAAACAAGGTACAGCAGTTCGTAGAATTTCTTTAGATAGAGAAAATGCAGAATACATTGAAGGTAAAGTCGGTCCTACCCAAATAGTGATTATAACTAAATACGTTAAAAAGATAAATTAGAATAAATTTAAACTCAGATGATAAGCTTGTGATTTTAATAAATCATGAGCTTTTTTTATTGTTCAGTTTATATTTTCTAATAGTGATTATCATTGTTTGAGTTAGATATTAGTATTAAATTAGTACAAAATATTTAATATGATAACCGGTAAGAATTATATAGGGAATAATTTATCTTCAGAAGGGAATATTACATTTAAAACGTTTAATCCTAAAACAAATACACAGAATGATTTTCTTTTTACAGAGGCATCAGATGATGAAATAAATCAAGCTGTTCAACTGGCTACTGAAGCATTTATACAATATAAAAATACATCTGGTATCAAAAAAAGTAATTTTTTAAATGCTATAGCAGATGAGATTTTAAATTTGGATAATGACTTGTTACAGATTTATAAAATGGAATCAGGTTTAACCATTGAGAGAGCAATTGGTGAAAGAGAAAGAACAATTTGGCAGTTAAGAATGTTTGCAAATTTAGTTAAAGAAGGTTCCTGGGTTGATGCTGTTATTGATACTTCACAACCTGAGAGAAAACCAATATCTAAACCTGATATTCGTAAAATGTTAATTCCTTTAGGTCCGATTGTAGTATTTGGAGCTAGTAATTTTCCGTTAGCATATTCAACTGCTGGAGGAGATACAGTTTCGGCTTTGGCCTCTGGTTGTCCGGTTATTGTAAAATCACATCCAATGCATGCCGGAACAGGCGAAATGGTAGCTTCGGCAATAATTAAAGCAGCTAAAAAAACAGAAATGCCAAATGGTATTTTTTCAAATTTGAATAGTAGCGGAATTGAAGTTGGAGTAAATTTGGTAAAGCACCCTAATATAAAGGCAGTAGGTTTTACAGGAAGTGTAATAGGAGGTAGGGCTCTTTTTGATTTGGCTAATCAAAGAAAAGAACCCATACCTGTTTTTGCCGAAATGGGAAGTATCAATCCGGTGATTTTATTACCTAAAGTCATAAGGAAAAGTAAAAATAAAATTGCTAAGATTTATTCTGAATCCATTACTTTGGGTAGCGGACAGTTTTGTACAAATCCGGGTTTAATTTTGGGAATAAAAAGTGACGACTTAACCAATTTTATACAAATTTTAGCAAATGAGATTGTTAAAATAGAACCGTCTTGTATGTTGCATCCGAATATTATTGGTAATTATGAAAAAAACAAAGCTAAAATTAAATCTCAAAAAGGAGTTTCTGTTAAAGCAGAATATGTTAATGATGTTAGTAAAAATTTTGGGCAGCAAGTAATTATGACTGTTGAAGGTGAAACATTTTTTAAAAATACTACGTTACATCAGGAAGTTTTTGGTCCGTTTTCGTTAATTGTGCAATGTAAAAATAAAGAACAATTACATGAAATAGTTAAAAACTTGGAAGGACAATTAACCGGTTCAGTTTGGGCAGATAATGATGAGGAAATCAAATACAAATCTATTATTGATACTTTACAAAATAGGGTAGGGCGAATTATTTTTAATGGTGTTTCTACTGGCGTTGAGGTTTGTCCGTCTATGCAGCACGGTGGTCCATATCCAGCATCAACGGATTCCAGATTTACCGCTGTTGGGATTCATTCTATAAAAAGATGGGTTAGACCTGTTAGTTTTCAAAATTGGCCACAAAAGTTATTACCAATTGAATTAAGAAATGAAAATATATTAAAAATCAATAGGTTGATTAATAATGAGCTAACACTAAATTCAATTTAAAATATATTATAAAAACTCTTTTTGATTATTATAAAAAGCATCCGATTGTAACTGCATTAGTTCCTCTGCTTTTTGTTTTTTATAGGTGTAGACTTTTTCTTCATCAGCAATATCATAATAAACTTTATTATTTAAAATTACATCAGTTTTAAGTAATTCATCCAATTGATTTTTTTGTTGTTCAACCCAAGTTCTAACTTTATACTCCTGACTCTCAAATTTAAAATCATATTCTCCTTTTTGTGATATTAGTTTGGCTAAAATTGGAGAAGTTTCAATCGCCAAGAACAATAAAAATATAAAAAAAGAAGGTAACCAAGGTAAATCATTTAAAGCATTTATTCGTGCCATTAATCCGTCAAATCCGTCAATTATAGGCTGACTATTAGCAGTTTGTAAACTTTGTTTTTCTCTCAATTCTTTGAGAATAATTTCTTTTTCAGTTATCTGGTTTTTATTTTCAAGTCTGATTTGTTGTAATTCTTGTAGCATAGCATCATGCTTCTCACGTTTTTCAGTATAAACCGGACCTTTGCCAATTTTTAAAGTACCTTCCCTGCCTTCCGCTTCAGCGATATAGGTGCTGTATAGATCGTTTACTTCTTTTTCTTTATTTTGGATGGTATTATTTAAATTTTGAATTTCAGATTCTACACGAGTAATCTCGGGATAGTATTGTAAAGCAATTTGTTCTTTATTTTGAAGCGTTAAATTATTTTTTTGTTCAAGTAATACCTGATTGATCTCTTTTTCAAAGATCTTTAATTCCAGAGGTTTTGCAATAACAACGGCTATAATTATAGCTAATATTAATCTTGGAACGGCTTGAACAAATTCTCTCCGAGGTTTGCCTTGTTTTTTAATAGTAGATACAATAAACCTATCCAAATTAAAAATAAGTAATCCCCAAATTAACCCAAAGGCAATAGCAATATAAACAGAATCAAAAACAGTAAAAAGAGCATAACTTGATGCAATAAATGCCATAACAGCAGTGAAAAATACAGTACCACCAATACCAGCATATTTAACTTGTTCTGATTTTGAACATTTTTGAAGTAAATCGAGATCTGCACCAGAGCACATCCAAAAGAATTTTTTTAACATAATTAGGGAGGATTTAAATAAAATAAAACGAATTTCTCCACCTATATGTTGCTCAAAGTCTTAAAGTGTTATACTAAAGTTTTGTTAAAATTTCAATCTTCGTATTTATACCCGAAAATATCAATGTCTTCATGAAACCAATCTGAAATTATTTGACGAGATTCTTCATCATAATAATCTCTAAAATTTGTTTTTGATGTTTTATTAATATGAGGTAATTTTTGAGTAATGCCTAGAGTTTTAAAAACACTATTCATACCATCAGTTAAATTTTCAAACCTAATTATTTTATTTACATCAATTTTACCTTCAAAATCTTTTAGCCATTCTACCTGTGGTAAAAACATTTGAGGTCTGTAGTAATAATATTTACCTTTATTTTTTCCATAAGTACAAGATACCCATTCTTTAAATGATATTTTCTTTTTTGCCATGTTTGTGACATTGTTTTTGACATTGTGTTTATATTGTGACACAACCTTGTCCCATGGGTTACGAATTACAGCAAACTTAAATGCATTATTCCATTTTTTTTGACCAACTACATTGATAATTTCTTTTGCAGTAAGGTGTTTTCTAAATGGTTTTCCTATAATTTTAATAACACTTGTGCCAGCTGTTTTATTGATATGAATGAAAATAAAATCTCTATTTCCACCCTTATGTAAAGGTGAATTAAAATATAAACCAATTTTATTTTTATATTTTTCAATCAGTTTAAATTTCATATTTTTTTAATAAATATACCTGTATCAGAAATTTGCATTAAACATTTTGGTTTTTAAAAAGTTCAACATAATATTTATAAAACAATGGTATAGTTTCAATACCTTTTAAATAATTAAAAATACCAAAATGTTCGTTTGGTGAATGAATAGCATCACTATCTAAACCAAATCCCATTAAAATAGTTTTACTTTTTAGCTCTTTTTCAAAAAGAGCTACAATTGGAATGCTGCCTCCAGATCTTTGTGGAATTGCCTCTACACCAAAAGTTTCAGTATATGCTTTGTTTGCAGCTTTGTAACCAATATTATCAATTGGAGTTACATAGGCATGTCCCCCATGATGAGGTGTAACTTTTACTTTTACAGATTTGGGTGCAATACTCTCAAAATGTTTGGTGAACATATCTGTAATTTCATCAGGATCCTGATCTGGTACCAAACGCATAGATATTTTAGCATAAGCTTTACTTGCAATAACAGTTTTAGCACCTTCACCAATATATCCTCCCCAAATACCATTCACATCTAAAGCAGGGCGCATAGAATTTCTTTCATTTGTAGTATATCCTTTTTCACCATAAACATCTTCAATATCTAGTGCTTTTTTATAGTTGTCTAATGAAAATGGTGCTTTTGCCATTTCTTTTCTCTCTTCATCAGTTGATTCTATTACTTTATTGTAAAATCCGGGAATGGTGATATGATTGTTTTCATCATGTAGGGAAGCAATCATTTTAGTTAAAATATTGATAGGGTTTGCAACAGCTCCTCCGTATAAACCAGAATGTAAGTCTCTATTCGGTCCGGTTACTTCCACTTCAACATAGCTTAAACCACGTAAACCTGTTGTTATTGAAGGTTGATCATTACTTATCATTCCTGTATCTGAAATTAAAATTACATCATTGCTTAGTTTTTCTTGATTTCTTTTTACAAACCAGTCTAAACTAGATGAACCAACTTCTTCTTCACCTTCAATCATAAATTTTACATTACAAGGTAATTCTTTATTTTGAATCATAAATTCAAACGCTTTTACATGCATGTATAATTGTCCCTTATCATCACATGCACCTCTAGCAAAAATTGCGCCTTCGGGATGCGTTTCAGTTTTTTTAATTATCGGTTCAAAAGGTGGTGAATCCCATAATTCAATAGGATCAGCTGGTTGAACATCATAATGACCATAAACCAACACGGTTGGTAAGTTTTTATCAATGATATGATCTCCATAAACTATAGGATTTCCAGGTGTTTTACAAATTTCAACTTTGAGACAACCAGCTTTTTCTAAAGATATTTTTATTGCCTCAGCAGTTTTTAAAATATCATTTTTGTATGCAGGATCAGCACTTATGGAAGGAATTTTTAATAAATCAAAAAGTTCATTGATAAAACGCTCTTTATTTTCTTGGACATATGATTTTATAGTAGTCATAACAGATAATTTTTTAAGAAAACAAAGATAAAGAAAAGAAAATACTTAATTTAGATTCGTTAAATTTACTTTTGTTTAAAAATTAAAAAGCGTGTAATGAATTCAAGAAGAGATTTTATTAAAAAAACGACTTTAGTTGGTGCGGGAATAACAATGATTCCAAGTTTAACTTTTGGGATTAATAAATATGCAGATAAACTTAAAATAGGACTTATAGGTGTAGGTTTGCGAGGAACAAGTCATTTGGCAAATTTATTATTAAGAGATGATGTTGTTATAACAGCGATTTGCGATATTGATCCTGTAAGAATTTCCCTCAGTTTAGATCGTATTAATAAGGCTGGCCAGAAAAAACCTGAAGTTTTTGCTAAAAACGAATTGGATTATAAAAACTTATTAATTTTAAAAGATGTAGATGCCGTTGTTATATCTACACCTTGGTTGTGGCATACTCGTATGGCTAAAGATGCAATGTCGGCTGGAAAATATACAGGTTTGGAGATTTCTGCAGCCAATACTTTAGAGGAATGCTGGGATTTGGTTAATACACATGAACAAACAGGTACTCATATGATGATTCTTGAAAATGTAAATTATCGTAGAGATATTTTGGCAGTTTTAAATATGGTAAAGCAAAATATTTTTGGAGAATTAATACATTTTAGATGTGGTTACCAGCATGATCTTCGCTTTGTGAAATTTAATGACGGAAAAACTCCTTATGGTAAAGGTGTAGAATTTGGAGAAAAAGGAATATCTGAATCGGTATGGAGAACGCAGCATTCTCTTTTAAGAAATGCCGATGTTTATCCAACACATGGTGTTGGACCAATTGCAGTTATGACTGATGTTAATCGTGGCAATAGATTTATGTCACTTACTTCTCACGCAACAAAAAGTAGAGGAATTCATAATTATATAGTAGAAAATGGAGGAAGAGATCATCCAAATGCCAAATTGAAATTTAAAATGGGGGATGTAATTACAAGTACTATTGAAACTTCAAATGGTGAAACAATAATTGTTACGCATGATACGAATCTTCCAAGACCTTACTCTCTTGGATTTAGGGTACAAGGAACCAAAGGACTTTGGGAGGTTGATGGCAATAGAATTTATATTGAAGGTAAATCAAAGCCTCACCATTGGGAAGATGCTGATGAGTGGTTGAAAAAATACGACCATCCTTTATGGAAAAAGTATGGAGAACTTGCCACTGGTACAGGACATGGAGGTATGGATTTCTTTGTAATGAATGCTTTTGTAGAATCGGCCAAACAAAATGTTGCACCACCATTAGATGCTTATGATGCAGCAGCCTGGAGTGCCATTACACCTCTTTCTGAACTGTCCATAGAAAATAATGGAGAACCTCAAGATTTTCCTGATTTCACTAGAGGAATGTGGGTTAAGCGTAAACCTTATAATTGGATAAAGGATACCTATTGATTTATATTGTAATGAGAGAAGGAGAGAATGAGTGAATGATTCAATTTGAAAATTTGCAGATTAAATACAAGATTTATTTAATCTGCAAATTAAAAAATCATCGAAATAGAGAGAAAATATATTGAAAAAGACTGTAAAAGAAACAGGCAGATATAAATCCTTGAACAATGTTTTGTAATTTATAAAATTGTCTATATTTGCAAACCCAAATGCGGGCGTGGTGAAATTGGTAGACACGCTAGATTTAGGATCTAGTGCCTCACGGTGTGAAGGTTCGAGTCCTTTCGCCCGCACAAACTAAAAAGCTTATAAACTTGAAATACAGCTTGATAAGCTTTTTTTTTTAAACGCCCCTTGAAACCACTCCGTAATTTCTTAATATGTTTTAATACCCTTTAATACACGTTAACAACAAAGTCAATGAAAATAGCTATTAAAACGTTAATATAGCATAAAATATGTTAAGGTATATTAAGAAGGTTTGGCTTCTTTCGCGTGTAATTTGAAATAAACATAATAATCTATATAATAGATAGTTATAATATTTATAATAAAATTATTTATGCTAAAATTTAACTTGTTTTAATCTAATTTAATCTATTTATATGTCTTTTAATATGAAATTTATTATTCTATTTTATAGAGAAATAATTTCTGAAATTATGTAAATAGGTTCTGCTGGAAGTCCCCACACAAAATACAAGATTGAAAAATTATGTTGATTAACATTAAGATAAAAAAATGTACGGATTATCGATCGAAAGCACTTATATCTTTCAATGCATTCATGTCGTTTATTTTAATGTTTTTGATGGCTAGCTTATTAATCTTCAATGATTAATTTAACAACACAACTATTTTAAGCGTGGTCTGGAGAGTATGCTCTTCCCACGGATAATAAACTGGATAGTAATAAATTATATCTTGTAATTTCTATCTACACATTTAAAATAACAGTTTTGTTTTGAACTCTCGCCACATTTAATCACTTTAAAATTATTTTCCAATATTTAAGGAACAGCCTTCTTATACGATTATCTCTATTCTCTTATTTTAAGACTATCAATTTTTTCACATGTTTTATAACAAGTTTTGTGATGTTCATTAACATATTTTATGTCAATATATTTTATTAAACTTTACATAAACTCTTAAATATTTTTATTATGAAAGCACTTTTGAAAATTTTCTTTATGATGACTGTATTTAGTTTTGTTACAGGTTGTGACAGAACAGATGACATTGAATTTGACAATGTTACTTCATCCAAAAACGACTTAGCAAAACCCATTACTATGGGTTTGAATCTTGTATTTACTGGTACTTATGATCTTACAGCTCCTGATTTGGGTAAGTGTGGTCCTTTCCTACCATATATTAACGTCATAAACAATGGCGAAGGCACTGGCACTCATTTTGGCAAGCTTACTTCCCATTTTGATTTTTGTGTTGATGTAAGGGATAGTTCTTACCCAAATGCTTTCGAAGAAGCATATTTCGAAGATGAAAACGGAGATAAATTATATGTTTATGTAGAAGGTTTTGTTTTACCAGGTAGAGTACCAGGTATGCCAAATTTTGCTACTTCATATTTCAAAGACCCTTTTATAATTACTGGAGGTACCGGTCGCTTTGAAGGAGCAACTGGCAGTGGTATGACAAATGATTACAATAGTTCTAAAGATCCGTATTCTCACCACCATTGGCAAGGAAAAATCACATTGGTAAAGGGCAAATAAAAGTAGTCATTATTAATGTTTACAGACAATAATGTAAAATATCAGACAAAAATTTGACTTGCAATAAATCTCAATTGTCAAGTCCTATTGTGGCTATTACAATTCATCTTTAACAATATCACCCTACTGATTAATATTAGTGGGGTTTTTCTTTGTAGAAATATGACTGATTTTTTCTTGTAATCCTCTGGAATAGTGTGGGCGGAAGCTCTACCCACATTTTTAACAGGCAGTACACCCCCTTTAGGTAAAACAATTTTCCACAACTTAGGCTGGCCCCGGGTTATATAGTACTAGAAAAAATATATGACTTAAGCCTCTAGTCAATAATACATCATAAGGTATGATTTTTTATATTTTACTTACAAATTGAGGCTAAAAAACATCATTTAATGTTTGAA